>DALZRX010000401.1:0-4167 GCA_032015805.1 Achromobacter sp. | reverse complement strand
GAGCGCCTGGTCACCGGCATCCACAACGAAGACACCATCGAGCAGTACCGCGAAAACGGCCGCAAGCTGGGCCGCCTGCTGTACCAAGGCCGCTGGTTCGACCCGCAAGCCATCATGCTGCGCGAAACCGCACAGCGCTGGGTGGCCCGCGCCATCACCGGCGAAGTCACCATCGAACTGCGCCGCGGCAACGACTACTCGCTGCTGAACACCGTCTCGCCCAATCTCACGTACGCGCCCGAGCGCCTGTCCATGGAGAAGGTGGAAAACGCCCCCTTCACGCCGGCAGATCGCATCGGTCAGCTCACCATGCGCAACCTCGACATCGTCGACACGCGCGAAAAGCTGTTCACGTACGTCAAGACCGGCCTGCTGGCCTCCAGCGGCACCTCGCTGCCCCAACTGAAGGACGCCGTCTCGAAGAAGTGATTCTTTCCGGCCAAGCAAAAAACCCTCGGTTTTCACCGAGGGTTTTTTTTCGACTGGCCGAAGCGGGGATTGGCGCTTAGGGCTGTCGCCTACAACTCGACCTGCATGCCCATTTCGACCACCCGGTTTGCGGGAATCTTGAAGAACTTGGTGCTGCGCGTCGAATTGCGCGCCATGAAGGAAAACACCGCACGCCGCCAGCGCGACAGGGCGGGCTTCCTGGCCGCCACCACCGTCTGGCGCGACAGGAAGAACGACGTGCGCATCGGCTCCAGGTCCAGCTCCGGATAGGCCTCGGCAATGAGGCGCAGCGCTTCCGGCACGTCCGGGTCTTCCTTGAAGCCGTAGTTGACGGTTGCAGCCCAGCTCGACGCGCTGAGCTTGTTCACCTCGAAGCGCTCTTCCGGCGCGATGTAAGGCACGTCCGCCGCCAGGATCGTCAGGAACAGTACATGGTCGTGCAGCACCTTGTTGTGCTTGAGATTGTGCAACAGCGCCGGCGGCACGTTGCCGGAATTCATCGTCATGAAGATGGCGGTGCCGGGCACCCGCGACGGCGGATACTGCTCGAGCTGCTCCATGAATTCCTTGAGTGGCTGGCGGTCGCGCTGCTGCATCTCGGATAGCAGGCGCCGGCCCCGGCGCCACGTCATCATCAATGTGAACACGACGATCGCCACCACCAGCGGCAGCCAGCCGCCCTCGTGGATCTTGAATACGTTGGCGGAAAACAGCAGCACGTCCAGCAGCAGCAGCAGGCCCAGCACCAGGAACCACATCATGCGCTTGACGCCCTTGCTGCCGCGCGGCAACACCGCGAACGCCAGCACCGACGTCGTGAACATCGTGCCCGTCACCGCGAAACCATAGGCCGCTGCCAGGTTGTCGGAGTTGCGGAACCACAGCACCAGCACCAGCACCGCGCACAGCAGCAACGCGTTGACCTGCGGCAGATAGATCTGGCCCTTCTCGATTGCCGAGGTGTGCAGGATCTGCATTCGCGGCCAGAAGCCAAGCTGGACCGCCTGGCGCGTCACGGAATAGGCGCCGGAGATCACGGCCTGCGACGCGACGATCGTCGCAATGGTGGCCAGCGCGACCAGCGGCGCAAGCCCCCATTCCGGCGCCATCAGGAAAAACGGATTGCGGATCGCCGTGGGGTCGCGCAACAGCAGCGCGCCTTGGCCGAAGTAGCACAACGTCAGCGCCGGGAGCACCATGCTGAACCAGGCGCGGCGGATCGCCGGGCGGCCAAAATGCCCCATGTCGGCATAAAGCGCCTCGGCGCCGGTCAGCGCCAGCACCACCGCGCCAAGCAGGACGAAGCTGATCCACGGCGCTTCGACGATGAAGCGCAGTCCCCACATGGGGTTGAGCGCGGCCAGTATCTCGGGGGTCTGCCAGATCTGCCAGCCGCCCAGGGCCGCCAATGTCGCGAACCACACGAACATCACGGGGCCGAAGAGCTTGCCCATCGTGGCCGTCCCGTGCGACTGGATCGCAAACAGCGCGATCAGCACGACCAGCGCGATCGGGACCACCCAATGGTCCAACGTGTGCGACACGATGCCGATGCCCTCCAGGGCCGACAGCACGGAAATTGCCGGGGTGATCATGCTGTCGCCGTAGAACAGCGCCGCCCCGAAGATGCCCAGCACGATCAGCACCCAGCGCAGCTTGCCCTCTCGCGCCCGCACCGCCAGTTCCAGCAGCGCCAGCGTGCCGCCCTCGCCGCGGTTGTCGGCGCGCAGCACCAGCGTGACGTATTTCAGGGACACCACCACCATCAGCATCCAGAAGAGGATGGACAGCACGCCCAGCAGATGCGCCGGCTCCAGGTCGGTATGCACGCTCAGGCCGGTCAGGCAGGCGCGCAGGGTGTATAGCGGACTGGTGCCGATGTCGCCGTACACCACGCCCAGGGCGCCCAATACCAGCGCGGCGCGCGATGACGGCGCGTGGGCGCCGCCGGGGTGGCCTGTGGGCGAGGAAGCAGCGCTGACCGTGCCTTGGCTCATGATGCGGGTTCTTGGCGAGTGAGTTGGGCGCCCTTGCGGGGGCCGGGGAACACGACAGATAGCCGCGTCCCGGAAAAATCCGGCCGGCTGGTGAGCTTCCACCAGGCGCCGTGCGCATGCGCGATTTCGCGCACGATGGCGAGTCCCAGCCCGGAGCCGCCCGCCGTCGCGGTAGGCGACCGGTAGAACGCCTCGAACACGCGGTCGCGCTCCTCGGGCGGAATGCCCGGACCGTCGTCTTCAACGGTCAGCGAAGGAGGATTGGCGCCGACGATCAGCGTGATGCGCCCCGTGGGATTGCCGTAACGCAGTGCGTTGTCGATCAGGTTGCCCAGGAGTTCGGCGAGCAGCAAGGGGTCGGCGTCGATCCAGATGGGCGTTTCGGGGGCCACGAGATCCAGTTCGTAGTGCGCCTCGCGCACCCGCGGAAACCACTCGGCCCCATGCACCCGGACCCATTCGCAGAGGTCGATGCGCACAAAGCTGTCCTGCGGGCGCGCGTTCGGGTCGGCGCGGGCCAGCACCAGAAGCTGCTGACCCAAGCGGATCATGCGGTCGCTGACCGCCTTGATGCGCTCGGCGCGGGCCCGCACGTCGTCGGGCAACGGACGCGCCAGCATGAGTTCGGATTCCAGCCTCAGGCCGGACAAGGGCGTGCGCAACTGATGGGCGGCATGGCCGATGAAGCGGCGCTGGGCGGCCAGCGACGCATCGAGCCGCAGCAGGAGGTCATTGGTATGGGTGACAAGCGGCTCGATCTCCACCGGCACGCCGGCCACTTCCAGCGGCTGCATGTCGTCGATGGAGCGCTGCCGGATCTCTTCGGACAGGTGGTTCACCGAGCGCAGGCCGGACCGCACGCCCTGCATCACCACCCAGGCGAACAGCGCGATCAGCGCGACCTGGCCCACGACCATCAGCCAGAAGAAGTCTTCCAGCATCCACAGCGACATGTCGATCTTGTGGGTGATGACCCAGGTTGCCGCCAGGTCCAGCAGGACGAGCAGCAGGATGGGAGGCATCAGGCGGATGACCAGATGCCGGGCAAGCGATCGGGAGGGAAGAATGGGGCGCGCAGCCGGAGACGGTTGAGGTGTGCGTTCCTGCGTCATGGCGCGAAGCCCTCGATGAGGCGGATGCATGCGCGCGGACGGCGATGGCCGGCCGCGGCCGGCCCGTCAGGCCGTTTCCACATCCAGCATGTAGCCAAAGCCACGTACCGTCTGGATGCTGGCGCCCGTGCCTTCAAGGCGCTTGCGCAAGCGGTACACGTAGACTTCGACCGCGTTTTCGCTGAAGTCCGCATCCCAGGCGGACAGGGAATTGACGATCTGGCGCTTGGTCACGACGCGGCCCACGCGGGCCATCAGCATTTCGAGGACGGATAGTTCACGGACCGACAGCGACAGACGCTGGCCGTTGGCGCGGACTTCGCGGCCGACCGTGTCGAACACCAGCGGACCCACTTCGATGAGGGGCTGGGCCTGGCCGGCGCGGCGGCGGCCGAACGCGCGGACACGCGCGGCCAGCTCGGGGAGTTCGAAGGGCTTGGTGACGTAGTCGTCCGCCCCGGCGTCCAGACCGGCAACGCGATCTTCGATGCCATCGCGGGCGGTAAGAATGAGCACGGGGACCTGGTTGCCGTCCTGGCGCAGTTGCCGCAGGACGTCCAGGCCGCTCATGCCGGGCAGATTGAGGTCGAGCAGCATCAGGTCATACG
>DALZRX010000400.1:0-4169 GCA_032015805.1 Achromobacter sp. | reverse complement strand
AAGCAACTGCTGGAATACGACGACGTCGCCAACGACCAGCGCAAGGTGCTGTACTCGCAGCGCAATGACGTGCTGGAAGCCGCCAGCGTTGGCGCCACGGTGCACAACCTGCGCGATGCCGCGGTGATCGACCTGTTCAACACCTACGTGCCGCCGGAATCGGTGGAAGAGCAATGGGACATTCCGGCGCTGCAAAATGCACTGGAAGGCGACTGGCACCTGCATCTGCCGTTGACGGAGATGCTGGAAAAGGAACCCAACCTCAACGACGAAGAGCTGCGCGAACGCGTCGTGGCGGCAGCCCGCGACGCCTACCAGGCCAAGGTCGACCAGGTGGGCGAGGAATCGTGGGCGCAGTTCGAGCGCTCGATCATGCTGCAAGCGATCGACACGCACTGGCGCGAGCACCTGTCGGCGCTGGACTACCTGCGCCAGGGCATCCATCTGCGCGGCTATGCGCAGAAGAACCCCAAGCAGGAATACAAGCGCGAAGCCTTTGAACTGTTCTCGGGCATGCTGGACCGTGTGCGCGACGACGTGGTGAAAGTGCTGATGACGGTGCGCGTGCAGTCGTCCGAGCAGGTCGAGCAGGCTGAAGCCGAAGCGGCGCAGTCGCATGTGCAGAACGTGCAGTACCACCACTCCGACTACGACGAGGCGCTGGCGTCCGATGCCAAGGAAACGGGCACCCAGCCCGCGCGCAACGCCATGCCGAAGGTCGGCCGCAACGACCCGTGCCCGTGCGGCAGCGGCAAGAAGTACAAGCAGTGCCACGGTAAGCTGGTCTGATAAAAGGGGTTAGCCTTCATGCTGCATTCTGTCGGCCGCACTGAATTCGACCACGCCGTCGTCATGGTGCGCGACCGGCTGGATGCGCTGGCGCCCCATTACGAACGGCAAGGTTTCCACCTCAGCGACAAGGCTGTGCACAACCTGGGGTCGTGCAACCGCCTGATCGTGCTGGAAGGCACGTACGTCGAATTGCTGGGCTGGCCGCCGGGCGCGCCGCCCGCGCGCAAGGAGATCGCCGATTCGCCATTCGGGCTGGAAGCGCTGGTGTTCCGCACCTATGACGCCGAAGCCACCTACACGCGGTTGCGCGAGGCCGGCTTTGCCGTCAATCCGGTTCAGGAGCTGACCCGTCCCGCCATGCTGGACGGCCAGGAAGTCCAGGCCCGGTTCCACACCGTGCGTTTTGCCGAACAACCCTTGCCTGGCATCCGCATGTATTTCTGCCGTCACCTGACGCCCGAGTGCGTTTGGTCGCCGGCGCTGATGGCGCATCCCAACGGCGCCCGCAGCCTGCAACGCATCGATGCGCGCGCGGCGGACGCCCGTGGTGTGGCCGAGCGGCTGGCGCTGGTGGCTGGCGTCTCCGCCGAAGCCGTGAACGGCGGCTGGGACGTTCCCCTGGCGAACCTGCGTATTCATGTGCAGCAGGACGACAGCGCCAAGAATCCCGTTCTGTCCACGCTGACCCTCGAAAACCGGGATGGTGCGCACTACACGCTGGACACCGGCCTGTAAGCTGCCGGCAGTGCCCCCGCAATATCGATGAGCCCGCCGCACACCGGCGGGCTTTTTCATGCCTGTCGCCGCGTCGTGGCATCCGCATGAAGGACGGCACCGCCAGGGCTTGGGGCAAACCCGGGTTGCCGCTCAAAGTGTATGCACTTTAGTATGCAGTTCATCCCGACTGGAACATGGCCACTGGCGATCCGGTATGACGCTTACTCACCCTGCCACCAGACCCGTTGCCCGCGTGGCCCGCACGTCGGCCGGGCAGGCCGAGCTCTACGGCGCCGTCAAGGCCATGGCGGTGCGCTTTGAGTTCAAGCCCGGCGAACGCATCAACGAGGTCGAACTTGCGCGCCGGCTGAATGTCAGCCGCACACCGCTGCGCGAGGTGCTCAACCAGTTGATGGTCGAAGGGTTTCTTACGCGCTCGGTCAACCGCGGCTTCATCGCCCGGCTGCTGGACGCCAAGCAGATTCATAGCCTCTACGAGTACCGCGCGGTACTGGAAGCCGGCATCGTGCGTGCAGCCTGCGAGCGCGCCACCGACGAGGAACTGGCCAGCTTGCGCGCGTTCGTCGAGCGTTCGCGCGACCAACCCGAGGACACCGATGCCGCCCGGTTGCTGGAGCTGGACGAAGCCTTTCACCTGGCGCTCGCGCGCTACTCCCGCAACGACGAATTCGTGCGCGCGCTGGAAAGCGTCAACGCGCGCATCCACTTCGTGCGGTGGATCGACATGCAGCAGGGGCGCCGAAGCCACACGCAAGGCGAGCATCTGCGTATCGTGGATGCGCTGCAGCGGCGCGACATCGAGGCCTTGCCCGGCCTCATCAGCGCGCACATCGGCCGCCGGCTGGACCAGATCACCGACGTCATACGCACGGGCTTTTCCACGATTTACATGCGGGACCAGGCCGAACCCGTCTCGGCATTGCCGGCCAACACCACAACAGCAGGGGAAAACTGATGAATAAAACGATCAAGCGAGCGCTGGCGGCGGTATGCACGCTGGCTGCGGCGGGGGGCGCGTTTGTCGCCTCGCCGGCGGCGGCCGAGGAACGGCCGCTGGTGCTCGTCGTGCCTTATCCGCCGGGCGGCAGTACCGATATCCTGGCGCGCATTCTGCAGCCGCGCCTGTCGCAGCAGATGGGCGGCCGCGCGGTGGTGGTCGAAAACCGCCCGGGCGCCGCCAGCCAGATCGCCACGGCGTTCGTGGCTCGGGCCGAGCCGGACGGCAACACGCTGCTGGTCAGCTTCGATAACCACGGCATCAATCCGGCCGTGAAGCCCAAGCTGCCGTATGACACGTTCAAGGACTTTGTCGCGATCGGGCAGACGGTACGGTTTCCGCTGGTGATCGGCGCGAACCCCGGCGTGCCTGGGAACAACCTGAAGGAGTTCCTGGAAGCCGCCGCCAAGCAGCCGCCCAACAAGTTCAACTATGCGTCCACGGGCGTCGGTTCGCTGAACCACCTGGCGCCGGAAGAGCTCAAGCGGCTGTCCAAGGTCGATCTGCTGCACGTGCCTTACGGTGGCGGCGGACCGGCCATCCAGGCCGTCGTCGGCGGCCAGGCCAACATGACGTGGCTGAGCTTTGCGGCGCTGCGTGGCCAGATCCAGGCCGGCAAGATCAAGCCCCTGGCGGTCGCTGGCGAAAAGCGCCTGCCTGAATTGCCCAATGTGCCGACCGTGGCGGAATCGGGCTTCCCCGGCTTTGTGGCCTATTCGTGGAGCGGCATGTTCGCTCCGAAGGGCACGCCGGAGGCCACCGTCAAGAAGCTGACGGCCGACTTCCAGGCGGTGCTGGCCGACCCTGAGATCAAGAAGAAGGTCACCGAAGCAGGCTTCGAGATCGTGGCTTCCGACGGTCCCGCGCTGGATGCGTACGTGAAGTCGGAGTTCGACCGCTGGAGCGCCTTCATCAAGAGCAGCAAGATCAACCTGGATAACTGACCGGCGTCGGGCTGAAGCGGGCGGCTGGCCGCCGACTCGGCCCGGCTTCTGAAATACGTGGAGATGACATGGAACACATGAACGGCGCCGAAGCGATGGTGCGGATGCTGCAACACAACGGCGTCAAACATATCTTTGGCCTGTGCGGCGACACGACCTTGCCGCTTTACGATGCGCTGTATCGCCTGGACCACGGCATGCAGCACATCCTGACGCGCGACGAGCGCAGCGCCGGCTACATGGCGGATGCCTATGCCCGCGTGACGGGCAAGGTGGGCGTGTGCGAAGGCCCGAGCGGCGGCGGCGCAACCTATCTGCTGCCGGGCCTCGTTGAAGCGAACGAATCGTCCATTCCGGTGCTGGGCATCACGTCGGACGTGGCCGTCGGCTCGCGCGGCAAGTATCCGCTGACCGAGCTGGATCAGGAGGCGCTCTACCGCCCGCTGACCAAGTGGAACCGCACGATCGACCGTGCCGATCAGATCCCGGGCATGGTGCGCGCGGCCTTCCGCGCCATGACGACCGGCAAGCCCGGCTCGGCGCACCTGTGCTTTCCGTATGACGTGATGAAGCAGCAGGTCGATGCCTCCGACGTCTGGGCGCAGCCCGAGCACGGCAGCTTCCCGGCGATGCGCTTCGCGCCGGATCCCACCGACGTGGCGCGCGCCGCGCAACGCCTTGTGGCCGCGCGTTCGCCC
>DALZRX010000399.1:0-4192 GCA_032015805.1 Achromobacter sp. | reverse complement strand
TTGCCGCGGTCACGGTGGACGGCGCCGGCGTGTCCCCCTCCGCGCTGCCGGTCGAGTTTGCCGGGGGCCAGGTGGCGCGCGGCGCCCGGCTGGGACTGCTCGGCAATCGCGACGTGATGGACACGCCCTTCAACGTGACCAGCTACACGTCCGAACTGCTGGCGAACCGCCAGGCCGTAACCCTGGCCGACGCCCTGACCGTCGAGCCGTCGGTGCGCTTTACCGGCCAGATAGGCGGCGTGACCGACTCGTTCTACATCCGCGGCTTTCCCATCGGCGAGGGCAACCTTGGCGAGATCGCCTTTGACGGCGTCTATGGCGTCGCGCCCAACTATCACGTCTTCACCGACTACATCGAGCGGGTGGAAGTGCTGAAGGGACCGGCGGCATTGCTGTACGGCATGTCGCCCAACAGCGGCGTGGGTGGCGTGATCAACATGGTGCCCAAGCGCTCGCTGCCCGAGGACCTGACCCGCGTGTCGGCCGACTACGTGGCCGACTCGCAATTCGGCGCCCGCGTGGACCTGAGCCGCCGGTTTGGCGACGCGGGCGAATGGGGCGTGCGGGTCAACGGCATGCAGCGCCAGGGCGATACGCCGCTGGACAACATGAAGTCGCGCACGACCATCGGCGCGCTGTCGCTGGATTACCAGGGCGAACGGCTGCGCGCCTCGCTCGACCTGTTGACCCAGCACGAGAAGATTGATGCACCGACGCGGCCTTTCCTGGTCGCGCCCGGCATCGCCGTGCCGCGCGCGCCCGATGGGCGGCGCAACGCCACGCAGCCTTGGGGCTGGTGGAAATCCGATGGCCAGTCGGCGCTGCTGCGCGTGGAGTACGACATCAGCGACCGCCTGACGGTGTTCGCGGACGCGGGCGGCTCGGACACCAATGTCTCGCGCCTGTCGGATCAGACGCCCACGATCGTGAACGAGGCCGGCGACACCGTGGTGACGCCCAACAACTTCCGCTTCCAGGTCAACCGCAGCACCTACAACGCCGGGCTGCGCGCCACGCTGGACACGGGGCCGGTGCGCCACGCGGTGAGCTTCATGGGCAGCCTGTACAGCGACCGCAACCTGCAGGCCAGCGTCAACGGCACGCCACTGACGTCCAACATCTACCACCCCATCACGCGCCCCGAGCAGCACATCCCGGCGCCCGGGAACGTGCCCAAGGTGTCGTCGTCGGACCTGTCCGGGCTGGCGCTGGCCGATACGCTCAGCATCCTCGACGAGCGCGCGCAGCTCACGCTCGGCCTGCGCCACCAGCGCATCGAGTCGCGCAACTTCAACGGCGCCACCGGGGTGCGGACCGCCAGCTATGACGAGAGCGCCACCACGCCGCTGGCGGGGCTCGTCATCAAGCCGTGGCACAACGTCTCTTTCTACGCCAACTACATCGAGGGCCTCTCCAAGGGCGACGTCGCGCCCGCCACCGCCACCAATGCGGGCGAGGTCTTCAAGCCGTACAAGGCCAAGCAGAAGGAAGTGGGCGTCAAGCTGGAGCTGGACAGCGCGATGGTGACGCTGAGCGCGTTCGAAATCACCAAGCCCAGCGGCCAACTGACGAACGGCGTGTACGCCGCGGACAGCGAGCAACGCAACCGCGGGCTGGAATTGAACGTTTCCGGCGAACCGATGCGCGGGGTCCGGCTGCTGGGCGGCGTGACGTTCCTGGATGGCGAACTTACGCGCACCAACAGCGCAGCCACGCAGGGCAACCGGCCGGTGGGCGTGCCGACTGTCGCAGTCAACCTGGGCGCCGAATGGGATACGCCGTGGGTGACCGGCCTGACGCTGACGGGCGGCATGGTCTACACGGGACGCGAATACGTCAACCAGGCAAACACGCAGTCCGTGCCGTCGTGGACGACGTTCGACCTCGGCGCGCGCTATGCCCTCAAGGTCCAGGGCCGGGATGTCACCCTGCGCGCCAACGTCGTCAACGTGTTCAACCGCGCCTACTGGTCCGGCGTCGCCTCGTACGGGACGATTTCGCAAGGCGTGCCGCGCACCGTGATGCTGTCGGCGTCAATGGACTTCTAAGCGCCGGCAAAGACCATGCAGACCGGGCTGCCGATGGACAACTGGTAGCCGTCGTGCGCCAGGGTGCCGCCGGCCGGATCAACGCGAAAGCGCTGCAGCGTGTCGCTGTCCTCATTCAGCGCGAAGAGGAACCGGCCGTCCGGCGACAGCGTGAAAAAGCGCGGCGTCTCGCCCTGCGTGTGCGCATGCTGCACGAGCGCCAGCCTGCCGCTTGCCGGGTCCACCCGGAACACCGCGATGCTGTCGTCGCCGCGGTTCGACGCATACAGGTGCAAACCGTCGGGGCCGAGCGCGATGCCGGCCGCGCGGCTGTTCCCGGTATAGGTGTCGGGCAGGGTCGGCAGCACCTGGAAGGGGCGCAGGGCACCCGCGTCCGCGGCGTAGGCGGTGACGGTGTTGTCCAACTCGTTGACGACATACAACCACCGGCCTGACGGATGGAAGACGGCATGGCGTGGACCCGCGCCTTCTCGCGTGGCCGCGACGCTGGCGGGCTGCGCGTCGACACCGTGTTCGCCGACGGGGAACAGAAATACCTTGTCCAGCCCCTTGTCCGGCACCGCCACATACTGGCCCCACGGGTCGAGCACGTTGTAATGCGGTTTTGAAAACGGCTGTTCCTTGCGGTGCGGTCCGGGCTCGCCCGCCAGCGGCACCGTCTGCGACACGGCTTGCAACGCGCCGTCCGGCGCCACGGGCAGCACCACCAACGTGCCGGTCAGGTGGTTGGACACCATCAGACAACGCGCCGACGGCCCCAGCGCCAGATGCACTGGGTTGCGCCCCTGGCAGGCCTGCGTGTGCCAGGGCGTCAGCGTGCCGTCGCGCATGTTGCGGCGCAGCGCGCTGACCTCGCTGCTGTCGCCGTGCACGGTGTACACCACGGGCAAGGTGGGGTGCGGCAACAGATACGAGGGATTGTGCAAACCGCCCACGACCTGCTTGAGCGTCAGCGTGCCCGTTTCGGGGGCGTAGTCGAACACGCTGATGCCCTCGCCGCGGGCGTTGCGTTCCCGGGTGGTGCGGGAACCGATGTAGACGTGCATGGCGCGAGCCTCTTTCAAGCAAGTTGAGAACAGCCGCGCGCTGCACGGCCTAGGAAGTCAGGATGCCGCTGATGCGGGCCAGGTTGTCGAGCGTGCTGCGCAGGTGGGTGGCAAGCGCGTCGGCCGCTTCGTCGTTGCGTTCGCGTTCCAGCAGATCGAGGATGGCCAGGTGCTGGTCGCAATGCTGCTTGTAGCGGCTGCGGTCCTGCATGGACCGGTAAGAGAGCAGGCGGCGCACACGGTTGACGCGCTTGATCGTGTCGATGAAAAACGGGTTGCCCGAGGCTTCCACCAGCGACTCATGAAACCGCACGCCGCGGTCATGAAGCTGGTCCGCGGTGTCGGTGGCGATGCCGCCGTCCAGCAGATGCATCTCGGCCGCGCGGCAGCGCGCCAGCACGGACTGTTCGATACGGAAGCCGGGTTCCCGCAGGGCCGCCGGCTCCAGCGCCAGGCGCAGCCGGTAGGACTGCAGCAGGCTGTCGGGCGTCGTCATCATCGAAGAGAACTCCCAACCGTAGCCGGGCCGGCGCTGCGCCCATCCTTCCTGCGAGATGCGGCCAAGCAAAGCCTGGGTCTGCGCATTGGTGAGCGCATAGCGCGTGCGCAGCAGGGCTTCGCTGCACTGCATGGGGAGCTCGCCGCGCAGCAGTTCGTCGGCCAGCGCAAAGTACGTCTGCGTGACGATGTCGTCCGCCGACGGGGGCGCGATGTCCGCGGGGGCCTCGCCCGCGACGTCGAAATCCCGCAGCAGGAAATAACCGCGGTTGGGCTTGCGTGCCACGACACCGTGCTGCTCCAGGATGCCCAGCGCATCGTTGACCGGCGAGCGCGAGAGCCGCAGGCGGTCGGCGATCATCTGCGCGCGCAGGTGTGCGCCTTCCAGCAGGCGGTCTTCCTTGATCAGGTCGAGGATCTTCGTGACGGTATTGGTTTGCGCGCTCATGGGTGGCGGACGGCCGATGAAATGGTGTCCGACAGGATAGCGGGAATGACACCGCCCATCTGCAACAGCCGGATCTCCAGCCGCGTCTCGACCGCGGCGGTGGCCGTCAGCGGCTCGGTCCCGCCGCTGACGCGCAGGACGCGCACGGGGAT
>DALZRX010000398.1:0-4206 GCA_032015805.1 Achromobacter sp. | reverse complement strand
TGGACGTCGCGCTCGGCCAGTTCGGGGTCGCCGCCAAGGTCACGGTGGTTGCCTCGCCGGCGCTGACGCGCGGCGTCCGGACGCAGGGACTGTCGGGCCGGTACACGGCCGAACAAGGGCTTTCGCGGTTGCTGGCCGGCACGGGCCTGCAGGCGGTTCCCAACGCCAATGGCGAGGGCTACCACCTGCGGCGAATCCCGCAGGACGCGCCGGGCGTGTCCACGCTGGCGCCGGTGACGGTGACCGGCATGACCGACGATCCGGTCACCGAGGGCACCGGCAGCTACACGAGCCGCGTCGTGACCATCGGCAAGGGCCGCCAGACGCTGAAAGAGATCCCCCAATCCGTCAGCGTCGTCACCCGCCAGCGGATGGACGACCAGAACGCCAATACGCTGGACGACGTGCTGGCCAACAGCACCGGCATGACGCTCTACAAGAGCCCGATGGGCGGCAGCTACGTGTATTCGCGCGGCTTCCGCGTGGACAGCTACCAGTTCGACGGCGTGAATCGCGCCTTCTACTATCCCCAGGCGGATAGCTTCACCACCGAAACCGTCACGCTGGACCGCGTGGAGATCATCCGCGGCGCCACGGGCCTGATGCAAGGCGCAGGCTCACCCAGCGCGGCCGTCAACCTGGTGCGCAAGCGCCCGCTCGCCGAGCCCCAATTGCAGATGCTGGCCAGCGGCGGCTCATGGAACAACTATCGCGCCGACATCGACGCCAGCGCGCCCCTGAATGAATCCGGCACGCTGCGCGCCCGCGGCATCGCCAGCTATAACGACCGCGAGTACTTCTACGACGGCGCGAAAAGCCGCACCGGCGTGCTGTACGGCGTGCTGAGCTATGACTTCACCCCGGACACCACCCTGACCGGCGGCATCAGCTACGAGGACCTGCGCTCCACGCCCTTCTTCCACGGCCTGCCCCATTACAGCAACGGCGACGACATCGGCCTGAAGCGGTCAACATCGCTGGGCCAGGACTGGAACCGCTGGAACGGCAAGCAGACCACCGTCTTTGCCGAGCTGGCGCATCGCTTCAACAAGGACTGGTCGCTGAAGCTGACCGGCACGTCCACGCAGGAATCCAACAATTCGAAGTACGCGTTCACCGAAGGCGCCGTGGACCCGGTGACGGGCCTTGGACCCATGCTGTACGCGGGCCTGTTCGACATGTCCACACACAACAAGGCGCTGAACCTGGATGTGGACGGCGCGTTCGAGGCGCTGGGCCGCAAGCATTCGATGAGCTTCGGCGCCAGCATCAACGAACTCACCAGCAAGAACGATTTCGCGCTGAACCGCCTGAACCGCGCGGTGAACGTGTGGCATCCGGACCACCATGTGCCGGAGCCCACCGATGACTGGATGCGCGAAAACGCCTACCGCAGTGCCGCGACCGTCGTGAAGATGAAGCAGACCGGCGTGTATGGCGTCGGCCGCTTCAGCCTGGCCGACCCGCTTACGTTGGTCGCCGGCGCGCGCGTGAGCTGGTACGAGAACACCAGCCGCTATCGCGACAGCGGCGAACAATACGTTGATCCCTACAAGGACAACGGCGTCGTCACGCCCTATGGCGGTCTGATCTACGCGTTCAACCCGCAATGGTCCGGGTACGTCAGCTACGCGCAGATCTTCGAACCCCAGAACGCGGTGGACGCATCGGGCAAGGTGCTCGATCCCATCGTGGGCAAGAACTACGAGATCGGCCTGAAGGGCGAGCTGATGGACGGCCGGCTGAACACCTCCATCGCGCTCTTCCGCGTCGATCAGAAGAACCGCGCGCAAGAGGATCTGACCAGCGTGTGCTCCACCGGCGACATCTGCTACCTGTCGAGCGGCAAGGTGCGCAGCCAGGGGCTGGACGCCGAAATCAGCGGCGAAGTGGCGCCGGGCTGGCAACTGTTTGCGGGCTACACGTTCAACACGCTGAAGTTCCTGGACGACACCACGGTCACCAACACCAACTTTGCCCGCACCGTCACGCCCAAGCACATTCTGCGCCTGTGGTCTGACTACCGGCTGCCGGGTGAACTGTCGGCATGGTCGCTGGGCGGCGGGGTCAACTACCAGACGGGCAGCTATACGGAGACGCGCTCGGTGCGGGTCTCGCAAGGGTCCTATGCGGTCTGGAACGCGCGCCTCGGATATCAGATCAACAAGAACTGGTCGGCGGCGTTGAACGTGAACAACATCTTCGACAAGACCTACTACCAGACCATCGGCGCGCCGGGCTGGGGCAGCTTCTATGGCGACCCGCGCAACGCCACGCTGACGGTCCGCGGCACGTTCTGACGCGGGACCGGACAGGCGCGCGGCGCGCTGGCCATAGCCAGGCCCGCGCGCCGCGTCATTTCAAGACATGCTCGTCAACTGAAAACGTGCAGCGCGCCCAGCGCCAGGATCAGCGCCGGGGGCATCACCACGATGCCCAGCCGAAGAAAGCTCAGCGCGCTGATGTGCATGCCTTCCCGGCGCACGGCCAGCAGCCACAGCAACGTGGCGAGCGAGCCGCTCACGGACAGGTTGGGTCCGAGATCGATCCCGATCAGCAGCGCCGCGGTGGTGGCGCTGGACAGGTCGGCCATGCGGGCCAGCGTTCCCGCCATCAGGCCGGCCGGCAGGTTGTTGATGACGTTGCCCGACAGGGCGGCGCCCACGCCACCGGCCCACAACGCGGCGTCGGCGGACAGGCCGCGCATCATGTCCGCCAGGTCTTGCAGCACGCCGCTGGCGGCCATGCCTTCCACCAGCACGAACAGTCCGGCAACCAGCGGCAGCACGCCCCATGCGACGCCCTTGATGAGGCGAAGCGGGCTGGATCGCGTGACCCCCAGCACCAGCGCCGCCGACACGCAGCCGGCAATCAGCGTGGGCAAGCCCAGTCGATGGCCGAGGGCCGAGGTGATGAGCAGCGTGCCCGCGGTGACGGCCACGCCCAGCGCGGCCATGCGCAGCCGCAACGTCATGGGCGGCAAGGGTGGCGAAGGTTTCAGGGGCTGACGCAGGTCATCGCGGAACACCAGCCGCAAAGTGACATAAGTGGAACCGATGGCCAGCGCGGAAGGCAGCGCAAAGTGCGCCAGCCACGGCCCCAGCGCGGGCATGCGGTCGCCGAACACGACCAGATTGGCCGGGTTCGAAATCGGCAGTACGAAGCTGGCCGCATTGGCGATGAAGGCGCAGACGTACAAATACGGCAACGGTGGCGCGCCCACCACGCGCGCCACCGCATAGACGGCGGGCGTCAGCACGACGGCCGTTGCGTCGTTGGAGAGCAGCACGGTGACCACCGTGCCCACCAGGAATACCAGGTCGAAGAGCCGCCGCGCCGATCCTGCGGCGTGATCGGCGGCCGCCACCGCCACCCAATCGAACAACCCCGCCTGCCGGGCGACCTCCGCGACCAGCATCATGCCGATCAGGAACAGGTAAACGTCGGTGCCTTCCAGAATGGCGCTGCCGGCCTGCGCGACCGGCAACAGCCCCAGCGCCACCAGGGCAACGGCGCCGGCCGTGGCCCACAAGTATTCAGGCAGACGCCACGGACGAAAGAGGATGGCCATGGTGGTTGCGGCAGCAATCAACCAGATCACGGCGTTGGATAGCGACATGCTTTCAGTAAGAAATCAAAACGCTGCACTGTAACCCGCGGGCGGAACGACCAGGCGGTCCGGCAGCGGCCCCCCTCAACCGACCCACCACACCCCTCGCCACACTACGCCCGTCCCGCCGCCACGTTCACGCTGATCGCAATGATGAACACGTTGAAAAAGAACGCGATGACGCCGTGCGTCATCGCCATGCGCCGCAGCCGCCGGTTCACGATCTGCACATCCGACACCTGGAACGTCATGCCCAGGACCAGCGAGAAATACGCGAAGTCCCAGTAATCCGGGTCGTCGGTCCCCGGAAAATCCAGGCCCTTGTGCATGGCGTTCCGGTGGCCGTAATAGCCGTGCGCGTAGTGCAGCGCGAAGATCATGTTCATGTAGAGCCACGACAGCACGATGGTCGCCGCGGCGGCCAGCGTGTCCACCACGGCGCCGGCGCGGCTTTGCGCGTGCAGCTCGACCCACAGGGCGACCAGCACCATGCATGACAGCGCGACACTGCTCCACAGGACGCCCGAGCGGCCCACGTCGTGCTGGCGGGCGTGCAGGCGCATGGCGGCGGTGCTGGTGCGGCCGAACACGCGAAC
>DALZRX010000397.1:0-4216 GCA_032015805.1 Achromobacter sp. | reverse complement strand
ACCGCGTCGGCGCTGGCCGCCGGCTGCCCGGTGGTCGTCAAGGCACACAACGCCCATCCCGGCACGTCCGAGCTGGTCGGCCGCGCCATCCAGCAGGCCGTTGCCAAGCACGGCCTGCCCGAGGGCACGTTCTCGCTGCTGTTTGGCGCCGGCAATGAAATCGGCACCGCGCTGGCGACGCATCCGGCCATCACGGCCATTGGCTTCACCGGCTCGCGCCGCGGCGGCCTGGCGTTGGTCGCGGCGGCCAATGCCCGCCCGGTTCCGATTCCCGTCTACGCGGAAATGTCGAGCATCAACCCTGTGTTCCTGCTGCCTGCCGCGCTGGAAGCCCGGGCCGAAACCATCGCCAAGGGTTTCGTGGATTCGTTGTCGATGGGCGTGGGCCAGTTCTGCACGAACCCCGGCCTGGTGATCGGCATTGAAGGCCCGGCCCTGGATCGGTTCCGCCAGGCCGCCGCCAAAGCTGTAAAGGCCAAGGGCGCCGCCACCATGCTGACGCCGGGCATCTTCTCGGCCTACGAACAAGGCGCTGACGCCCTGGCGCGTCATGCCAGCGTGTCGACGGTGGGCCGTGGCGAACCGTCGAACGCGGCGTGCAATGCTGCCGGCGCCGTCGTGTTCGGCGCCAGCGCCGAACAGTTCCTGGCCTCTCGCGAGCTGGAAGCCGAAGTCTTCGGCCCCGCCTCGCTGGTCGTCGCGTGCAAGGATGCCGGACAGGTCCGCGCCGTGGCCGAGCACCTGGAAGGCCAGCTCACCGCCACGCTGTTCGTGGACGATGCCGACGTCGACGCCGCCCGCGCATTGCTGCCCGTGCTGGAACGCAAGGCCGGCCGCATCCTGGCCAACGGCTATCCGACGGGCGTCGAAGTCAGCCACGCCATGGTGCACGGCGGCCCGTTCCCCGCCACGTCCAACCCGGCCTCGACCTCGGTGGGCGCGACCGCGATCCGCCGCTTCCTGCGTCCGGTGTGCTACCAGGACCTGCCTGACGCCCTGCTGCCCGACGGCATCAAGCGCGCCAATCCGCTGGGCCTGACCCGCATGGTCGACGGCAAGCTGGCCGCCGCCTGATCTGAAAAAGCGCCGCGCCTGGCCAGTCCGCCAGGCGCGGCGCTTTTTCTAAGCCCCCTCACGCAGCCACGCCAGCAGCGCCGCCTGCGAACTGCCCGGCTGCAATGGCTGCGGCGAAAACAGGCAATAGCGCGACCCATCCTCCACAAAGCCCATGGGCGCGGCCAGCACGCCGCTGTCCAGATCGTCGCGCACAAGGTGCCACGGACCGATCGCCACACCCAGGCCCGCCACCGCCGCCTGCAGGCTGAAGTAAAAATGATCGAACGCCTGCCCTGACGCATCAGGCGCTGCCACACCCGCAGCAGCCGCCCATTCCCGCCACGCGTCCGGCCGAGTGCGCGTGTGCAGCCGCGGCGCGCCCGCCTTCAGTGAGACGCCCGCCCTCGTGTGGTTGACCCAGCCGGCCAGCTTGCCCGGATGACACACCGGCCCGACCTTTTCCGCGAACAAGGGCTCGACGTGATGGCTTTCCGGCCAGGAGAAGTCGTCCCGGCGGATGGCAAGGTCGATCCCGCTGCCGAACGAAAACGGCCCGCCGCCCGCCACCAGATGCACGTCCAGACCGGGATGCCGCGCCTGGAAATCGGGCCACCGGGGAATCAGCCAGCGCATCAGCAGGGTCGGCTCGCAGGACAGTACCCAGCGGCGCCCATTACGGGCGGTCATCCGAAGGTCGGCGACTGCCTGTCGCATCAGGTCCAGGCCACTGCCGACCGCGCGACTCAAGATCCGACCCGCTTCGGTCAGGTACACCCGCCGGTTGCGCCGTTCGAAGAGCGCCACGCCCAATTCGTCTTCGAGCAGCCGCACCGCACGGCTCACCGCGCCGTGCGTCAGATGCAGGTCAGCCGCTGCCCGGCTGAAGTTTTCGTGGCGGGCGGCGGCCTCGAAGCAGCGCAACGCCAGCAACGAAGGCAGGCGCGCGTCGGCAGTTGGTGAGTACAGCTCACTACCAGTGTCAGAAAACATCGTTATACGTCCTGGCATCCAGCCGCTAGCATGCACGCCATTGTTTACGTCGCGACAGGATACGCCATGACCGAACTGATAGCTGTCATCACAATCACGGTGCTCGCCGTTGTAAGCCCCGGGCCCGACTTTGCAATGGTCACGCGTAACAGCCTGATGCTGTCGCGGCGCGCGGGCGTGCTGACGGCGCTGGGCATCGGGCTGGGCGTGCTTGTCCACGTCGGCTACACGCTGGTGGGCGTGGGCGTGCTGATCCAGCAGTCCCTCTGGTTGTTCAATGCCGTCAAGCTCGCTGGCGCGGCTTATCTGGTGTACCTGGGCGCAAAGATGCTCCGGACTCGGCCCGGCAGCGCGCCCGACGACCGAGTCGCGCCGGCGATGTCGGACAGGGCCGCGCTGCGCACCGGCTTTCTGACAAACGCACTGAACCCAAAGACCACGATCTTCATCGTGAGCGTGTTCATGCAGGTCGTGCGACCGGACACGCCGCTGGCGGTCTTGATCGGATATGGCGGCTTCATTTCCCTCGCGCATGTGGCGTGGTTCTGCCTGGTGGCGCTATGCTTTTCGTCGGCCAGGGTGCGCCAAAGGCTGCTCGCCGTGCGCCATTGGATCGACCGGATCTTCGGCGGATTGCTGATCGGATTCGGCGCCTTGCTGGCCGCGGCCAGCGGGTCGCGTTGAGCCGGAAGCCGGCCGCCGCAAGTTGGGCGACAAACAGGCAGCCCAACGAAAAAGCCTGGCGCAAGGACGAATCCCCCGCGCCAGGCTTTCATGACGACCTACGCGATCACTGCGCCTTCAACTTTCCATCCGCAATGATCTTCGCCCACTTGGCCTGCTCGGCCGTCTGGAATGCCGTGAACTGCGCCGGCGTGTTCGGCGTGTAGGCCAGGCCCAGCCCCTGCATCTTGGCGGTCACTTCGGGCTTGGCCACGATGTCGGCGATCGTCTTATTCAGCTTTTCGACCACGGCCGGCGGCGTGTTGGCCGGCGCGTAGATGGCTTGCCAGCTGCTGACATCGAATCCCGCCACACCGGCTTCCTGCATGGTGGGCACGTCCGGCAGAACGGCCGTCCGCTTGGCGGAAGTCACGGCCAGCGCGCGCACCTTGCCGCTTTGCACGTACGGCAGCGCGACCAGGGCCGTTTCGAACGAACTGGGGATCTGGCCGCCGATGAGGTCCTGGATGGCCGGCGCGCTGCCGCGGTACGGAACGTGTGTAAGGTGTGCGCCCGTCAACTGCTTGAACACTTCGCCCGAAAGATGCTGCGACGTGCCCTGCCCCGCCGACCCGAAGGCGATGGTGTCGGGATTCGTCTTGGCGGCCGCCACCACTTCCTGCACGGACTTATAGGGTTGGTTCGCGCCCACGAGCAACACGTTGGAAATACTGCCCAGCAGGATCACCGGCGAAAAATCCTTGGCGGCGTTGTAGTTGATGCTCGGCAGGAGCGACGGATTGATCGCGTGCGTGGCGATCGTGCCGAGCAGCAGCGTGTAGCCGTCCGGCTTGGCGCGAGCCACGGCATCCGCGCCCAGCACGCCACCGGCGCCGCCCTTGTTTTCGACGACAACCGTCTGTTTGAGCGTGGTGCCAAGCTCCTGCGCAATCAGACGGCCCAGGATGTCGGACGTGCCGCCCGCGGCAAACGGAACGATCAGGGTGATGGCCTTGCCGGACGGCCAATCGTCCGCGGCGTGTACAGGAGCGGCGAAAACGGTGGCGGCGGCCAGCACGGCCGACAGACGGCTCAACAGGGGAAATGCCTTCAAACTTGTCTCCTAGGGATATGGAATTGTCGTCAATCTTGTACGTTGTCGTACGACAATGAATCGCGAGAATAGCGTGACCATCCGATCGGTTCAATCTAGGGAAATTCCTAGATTGGGTACACGCAAACCCGAGGTTGTACGACAACATTTACCTAACGATGTCGTTGTAGAACGATCTTGTATGTTGTACGATGACATACATCGCGGGTTGGATAACGCCGCGGCCACGGCATCACCGCCTTTTCATACCCATTCCTATTATTTGGAAGACAGCCATGACGACTCCCCAGGAACTCAAAGCCATCGTCTCGGAAGGTTTGCTCTCCTTCCCCGTGACGGACTTCGACCAGAACGGCGACTTCAACGCCAAGAGCTACGCGGCCCGCCTGGAAT
>DALZRX010000396.1:0-4230 GCA_032015805.1 Achromobacter sp. | reverse complement strand
ACATGCGGTCGAACATCAGGTAGATCACCGGCGTGGTGAACAGCGTCAGCACCTGCGACAGCAGCAGGCCGCCCACCATCACCAGACCCAGCGGCTGGCGCAGCTCAGCGCCCGTGCCGGTGGACAGCATCAGGGGCAAGGCGCCGAACAGCGCAGCCAGCGTCGTCATGAGGATGGGCCGGAACCTCAGCAGCGCGGCCTCGTGGATGGCTTCGCGCGGCGCCAAGCCGCGCTTGCGTTCGGCGTCCAGCGCAAAGTCGATCATCATGATGGCGTTCTTCTTGACGATGCCGATCAAGAGAATGATCCCGATGATGCCGATCATGTCCAGCTCGGTGCCGCTGATCAAGAGCGCCAGCAAGGCCCCCACGCCCGCGGACGGCAGCGTGGACAGGATGGTGATGGGGTGGATATAGCTTTCGTACAGCACCCCCAGCACGATGTACATCGTGACCACGGCGGCAAGGATCAGCCATAGCGTGCTGGACAGGGAATTCTGGAACGCCAGCGCCGCGCCCTGGAAACGGGTCTCGACGCCGGCCGGCATGCCGATCTCGGCCTCGGCCGCCTTGATATTTTCGACGGCGTCGGACAACGACGCGCCCGGCGCCAGGTTGAACGACACCGTCACCATCGGGAACTGATCGAGCCGATTGACGGCCAGCACGGTCCTGCCCTCGCTGATGTGGGCGACCGAAGACAGCGGCACCTGCGCGCCCGTGGAAGTGGGTATGTGAATCTGCCCCAGTGCGTTGGGCGACATCTGGAACTGCGGTTGCACCTCGAGCACCACGCGGTACTGGTTGGACTGCGTGAAGATCGTGGAGATGAGCCGCTGGCCAAAGGCGTTGTACAGCGCCTCGTCGATGACGGCGGCGGTGATGCCCAGGCGCGAGGCCGCGTCGCGGTCGATTTCCACCCACGTCTGCAGCCCATCGTCCTGCAGGTCGTCAGCCACGTCCATCAGTCCGGGCACGGCGCGCAGGCGGTCGACCAGCTTGGGTGTCCATTCGCTGAGGACCTTCAGGTCGGGATTGGACAGCGTCATCTGATACTGCGTGCGGCTGACACGGTCTTCGATGGTCAGGTCCTGCACCGGCTGCATGTAGACGGTCAGCCCGTCCTGCTTGTTCAGGGACGCTTGCAGACGGGCCATCACGGTGCGCAGGTCGCCGGTGCGCTCGGCCTGCGGTTTCAAGGAGATCTGCATGCGGCCCGCGCTGAGCGTGGCGTTGCTGCCGTCCACACCGATGAACGAGGACACGGCCTGCACGTCGGGATCTTCCAGCACGAGCCGGGCGGCCGCCTGCTGGCGCTCGGACATGGCCGTAAAGGAAATGGACTGCGGCGCCTGCGTGATGGCCTGGATGAGGCCAGTGTCCTGCTGCGGAAAGAAGCCCTTGGGCACCACCAGGTACAGCAGCACGGTCAGCGCAAACGTGGCCACCGCCACCACCAGGGTCAGCGTCTGATGGCGCAGCACGACCTGCAGCATGCGGTCGTACCCGACGATGACGCGGTCGATAAACGCGCCCGTGGCCTGATGGAACCGTCCGTGCCGGGTTTCAGATTCCGAGCGCAGCAGGCGCGCGCACATCATCGGGGTGAGCGTCAGCGACACCACCAGCGAGATCAAAATGGCCACCGCCAGCGTGATCGCGAATTCCCGGAACAGCCGGCCCACGACTTCCGTCATGAAGAGCAGCGGGATCAGCACGGCGATCAGCGACAGGGTCAGCGAGATTAGCGTGAAGCCGATCTGCGAGGCGCCCTTGAGCGCGGCCTGCATCGGCTTTTCGCCTTCTTCGATGTGGCGGGCGATGTTCTCGATCATGACGATCGCGTCGTCCACCACGAAGCCCGTGGCGATGGTCAACGCCATCAATGTCAGGTTGTTGATGGAGAACCCGGACAGATACATGATCCCGAACGTGCCCACCAGCGACAGCGGCACGACGACGCTGGGGATCAGCGTGGCGGTCATGCTGCGCAGGAAGATGAACGTGACCATGACCACCAGCCCCACCGCCAGCAGCATTTCGAACTGAACGTCGGCGACGGAATCGCGGATGGTCTGGGTGCGGTCCGACACCACCGTCACGTCCAGCGTGGCGGGCAGCGCGGCGCGCAGTTGCGGCATCAGCGTCTGGATACGGTCAACCACGTCGATCACGTTGGCGCCCGGCTGGCGCTGGATATTCAGCAGGATGGCGGGCTTGTCGCCGGCCCAGGCGGCCTGCCGGGTGTCTTCGGCGCCCTCGACGGCGCGTGCGACATCGGCCAGCCGCAACGGCGCGCCGTTCTTGTACGCAATGATGAGGCTGTTGTAGTCGGTGGGCGACTTGAGCTGGTCGTTGGCGTTGATGGTGGTCGAGCGCTGCGGGCCGTCCAGGTTGCCCTTGGGCTGATTGACGTTGGCGCCGACGATGGCGGTGCGCAGGTCGGATAGCGACAGGCCGTTGGCGGCCAGCGCCTGCGGGTTCACCTGCACCCGAACCGCCGGCCGCTGTCCGCCCGCCACGCTGACCAGGCCCACGCCGGGAATCTGCGACAGCCTCTGCGCCACCCGCGTGTCGACCAGGTCGCGCACCTGCGGCAGCGGCATGGTGGGCGAGGTGATCGCCAGCGTCAGCACGGCGGCGTCGGCCGGGTTGACCTTGTTGTAGGTGGGCGGCACCGGCAGGTCTGACGGCAGCAGGTTGGAGGCGGCGTTGATCGCCGCCTGCACCTGCTGCTCGGCCACGTCCAGCGGCAGCGTCAGGTTGAATTGCAGGGTGATGACCGAGGCGCCGCCCGAACTGGTGGACGACATCTGGTTCAGGCCGGGCATCTGCCCGAACTGCCGCTCCAACGGCGAGGTGACCAGGGACGTCATCACGTCGGGACTGGCCCCGGGGTACAGCGTCACGACCTGGATCGTCGGGTAGTCGACTTCCGGCAGCGCCGAAACGGGCAGGAAACGGTAGGCGATGAGGCCCGCGATCAGGATGGCCACCATCGACAGCGTGGTGGCCACGGGGCGCAGGATGAAGAGGCGCGACGGGCTCACGGCGTTCTCTGCTTACTTGGTCGCGGGGGTGGTGCCGGCCGGCGCTCCGGCGCCGAGCGTCTTGTCGCGGGCGGCGGGGATCACTTCGGCGCCGCCCACGATTTCCACCTTGGCCCCGGCGCGCAGCCGGTCGGTGCCTTCGGTGACGACGCGGTCGCCCGGCTTCAGCCCTTCATTGACGGCGACCATGCCGCCATTGATGGCGCCCAGCTTCACCTGGCGCACCGCGATCGTGTCGTCGGGCTGCACCAGGAAAACGAACGCACCGGCCGAGCCCTGCTGGACCGCCGATGTCGGAATGGCGGTCACGTCCTTGCGGGTCAGCACGTGAAGGCGCACGTTGACGAACTGGTTCGGGAAAAGCGCGTCATCGGCGTTGTCGAACCGGGCCTTGAGCTTGAGCGTGCCGGTGGCGACGTCGATCTGGTTGTCCAGCGTCTCGAGCTTGCCCACTGCAATGCGGCGGGTGTCGGCGCGGTCATAGGCGTCAACGGCCAACGTCTTGCCAGCCGCCAGTTCGGCACGCACTTCGGGCAACTGCGTTTCGGGCAGCGTGAAGACGACGGAGATGGGCTGGGTCTGGGTGATGACGACGAGGCCGTTGGTGTCCGCGCTGGACACCAGGTTGCCGCGGTCGACCTGGCGCAGGCCGAGGCGGCCGCTGATCGGCGCGGTGATGCGCGCGTAATCCAGTTGCAGTTTGGCGTTGTCGACGTTCGCCTGGTCGCTCTTGACCGCGCCCTCGTATTGGCGCACCAGCGCGGCCTGCGTGTCGACCTGCTGGCGGGCAATGGAGTCCTGCTTGAAAAGGGCCTGATAGCGCTGCAGGTCGCGGCGCGCGTTTTCGAGCTGGGCAAGATTCTGCATCTGCGTGCCGCGCGCCTGGTCCAGCGCGACCTGGAACGCCCGCGGGTCCACCTGAGCGAGCAGGTCGCCAGCCTTGACCTGCTGGCCTTCCTGGAAGGCGATGTCGACGAGTTCGCCGCTGACGCGGCTTCTTACCGTGACGGTGTTGTAGGCGGTAACCGTGCCTAGCGAGCGCAGGAAGATGTCGATGTCCTGCTGGGCGGCGGTAGCGACCCGCACCGGCACAGGCATGTTGGCCATCGCCGCCATCGGCGGCCTGGCGCCGGCGCGTCCGCCCGGTCCACCCTGCTTGGCCGAGGGCCGCAGCACCATCC
>DALZRX010000395.1:0-4259 GCA_032015805.1 Achromobacter sp. | reverse complement strand
AGCCGGCCGCGCCTAGCCGGCCGCGCCTAGCCGGCCGCGCCTAGCCGGCCGCCAATATTCTCGACGCCGGGACGATCAGGCCCAGGCCCGCCGCCAGCAGCAGCACGAACACCATGCGCTTGACCGTCTTCATCGAATTCTCGGTGCTGTAGCGGCGCGCGAACCACGTCACGGCGATCACGACGGGCAGCGCCTGCAGGCTCAACCAGAATGACGACGCCATGAATGCGCCCTGCCCGGTCACCAGGGCGAGGCGCACCGTCGCATTGAGCGAAAAGAGGATCAGCAGGCTGTTGCGGATGGTGGCAAGCGGCAGGGGCTGGCGGTACAGGTGATAGACCATGGGCGGGCCGGCGCTGGAAAAGAGGCCGCCCAGCACGCCCGACACGCTGCCGAAAAACACGCTTGAAGTAGGCGATGAAAGCTGTGCCAGCGGCTGAGTGCGCGTCACGAGCAGCACGGCGCAGGCCAGGATGGTGACGCCCAACAACAGTTGCAGCAGCACCGTCATGGATCCGCTGATCCACGTCAGGGCGGCCACGCCCACGCCCACGCCGGCAAGACTGCTGATGGCGGCGGGCGTCAGCAGCGCCCAATTCACCTTTGGCCTGGCGCGCAGCAGTGTGACGCCGGCATTGACCAGCGACAGCACGCTGACCACATTGGCCACCTCGGACACCGAGGCAAGCTGGAATACGCCCGACAGGCCCAACAGCACCAGGCCAAACGCAAAGCCCGTCATCGTCTGCGCGTAGGTGGCAAGCGCCACGCAGGCGAGGAACAGCAGATGTTGATAGATGCTCATGCGGGGGTAGAGCCAGACCTCGGCTCTGCCCGGCTGCGCGCCGGGGCGGCAGTGAGCGGATCGACGGGAGACGGCGTGCTGACAGGTTAACTAGTTGGGGGGTCGGCGAGACGGCGGCCATGATAGCACCGGGCGGCCTCCCCACCTGGAGCGAAAGCGCGGTCATTGCACACATATGGTCACAAACTGATGCGCTCATGCACCCCGCCCCGTTCGATCGGCCGCTATCCTTGCCGCCCTGCTATCCCGACCCCGCCTGCCCCCGCCGCGCCATCCCGGTCCGCGCCCGGGAAACGGCCCGCCTGCGAGCATGACGCCCAAACAGACCACAATCAACACGGTGACGCTGACCTGCTCCACTTGCGGCAGCGCCCAGTTCACCAAGCTGGACACCAATGAATACCAGTGCAGCCACTGCCATGCGGTGACGCTGGTCGAAGACAACGTCGCGCAGCGGCTGGAAAAGATCCTGCGCAACATCCAGCAGCCGCAGCCCGCGCCCATCAAGCCCACCGCCGTCGCGGCGATCTCGCTGGCGATCCTGGCCGCTGTCCTCATTCCGCTGGCGGTGTCGTCCCTGGGTTCGCGTCCGTCGCCGATGCCGACGCGAATCGTCGAACCGCCCATCGACGCCTCCCTGGTCAAGCTGACCGACATCCAGGAAGTGAAGCAGCGCGGCCGCACCGAGCTCGTGATGATCGTGCGCAACGAGACCGGCCGGAAAATCGAAGTGCCGCGCGTCACCGCGTCGTTCTTCCAGGGCGATCTGTCGCTGGCCAGCGTGTCCGGCTCGGCCCCCGCGCGCTCGCTCGAACCAGGCGAATACACCCCGCTGAAAATATCGGCGCCGTCCAAGGCGTACAGCCGCTACGACCTGCAGGTCGGCACGCCATCGCCGGCCCGCGGCAAGAACAATGACGTGGCGGCCAGCAAGGTGCAGCTCGTGCGCAATGACGGCAATTACCGTCTGGTCGGCCTGATCCGCAACCAGGGGTCCAATCCCGCCAACAGCACGCAGATCACCGTCATGCTGTACGGCGCCGACGGCAGGCTGATGGGCACCGGCAACGGCTACGCAACCGCCAGCCCGCTGGCCCCGGACGCGCTGACGTCCTTCGACGTGCGCTGCGAGATGCTGCGCGATGGCGAGGTCGCCTCCTACGATTACATGGTGCAAAGTGAAAGCTGACCCCTCCACCTCCCGGCGCCTGTCGCGGCCGGCCTTGGCCGGGCTGGCGCTGATCCTGTTTGCCGCGGGCGGATACGCCGCCTGGAAATACACCGCGCTCGGGCGTGTCAGCCCACCCGCCCCGCAGGCCGAGTCCAAACCCGCAGCGCCCGTGGCCGAACCGCCCGCCAGCCGCATCGTCCGCGTCAGCCCCGCCAATATCCGGGTCATCGACCACGTGCGCCTGACCACCGAGGAATTGCTGGATCCGGAATTCTCGCTGTTCGACCCCGCAACGCTCAAGCTGTCGGCGCCGCGCCGGCTGCTCGACGAGATCGAACGGCCAGTGCTGTATGCGGAACTGGTCAACACCAGCGACAAGTTCATTGCGCTCTCGCCGCGCGCCGAGATTGCGGTGTTCGACGGATCGCGCCCGCTCGACCTGCGCCAGTCGTGGAGCCTGCCCACGCACCTGTACCCCGGGGAACGCGTGCCAGTGGCGTTGACCGGGCGGGTGGAGCGCTATTCGGAGGTCAAGACGAACTGGCTGCCCGCCAAGCGCGCCGCCCTGCCCGGTCCGCGACCGCAGCTTGCCGTGACGGTGGAAAACACCGAGGCACAAATCGGCACGGGTACCCTGAACTTCAGCTACCGCTTCCGTTACAAGTACGTGACCGTGCACGGCCGTGTCCGCAACGACAGCGCGGGCGACGTCGACAAGGTGCGCGTGTGGGTCAGCCTGTACGACGCCCAGGACCAACTCACCGGCGCCACGTTCCAGGAACTGCGGGTGCCGCGCCTGCCGCCCGGCGACAGCGCGCCATTCCAGGTCGACGTCAAGCAGTACGGCGGCAATTTCGCCCGGGTCGGCGTGGTTTACGACGCGACAGCGCCCTGAGCGGCTGTCGAATGCCTCCGAAGGCGGCCCGCGCTCGGCCGCCTTTTTTGCGTGGCTGGCGGGCTGCAGCCGCCTCCGGCGCGCGTTTCGGAATTGGATCTCAGCCGGATCTCAGCCAGTTCGCCGTCGGTTCGCGGCCGGTTCGCCCTCGGTTCGCCCTCAGTTCGCGGCCAGTCTGCCGCTGGTCTGTTGCCGGTGCGTCCCGGCCGGGCGTCGCCGCTGAGCAACAGCTATCGACCCAAGTCTTATATAAGATATAAGACATTTGCTACCGGCCCCCAGTTGCTTCTACAATTCCGGCCGACAACCCTTCTTCCAACCCGACTTTGAGCAGGCCTCACATGCTGGATACTTACCGCCAACACGTTGCCGAACGCGCGGCTCTGGGGATTCCCCCGCTGCCCCTTACGGCCAAACAAACCGCTGAACTGATCGAACTGCTGAAGAATCCGCCCGCTGGCGAAGAGCAAAACCTGGTCGAGCTGCTGACGTACCGCGTCCCGGCCGGCGTGGATGACGCCGCCAAGGTCAAGGCCTCCTATCTGGCCGCCGTGGCGCTGGGCAAGGAAGCTTGTGCGCTGATCAGCCGTGCCAAGGCGACGGAACTGCTGGGCACGATGCTCGGCGGCTACAACATTGGCGCGCTGGTCGACCTGCTGGACGATGCGGAAATCGGCACCATCGCCGCCGATGCGCTCAAGAAGACCCTGTTGATGTTCGACGCCTTCCACGACGTGAAGGAAAAGGCCGACAAGGGCAATGCCAACGCCAAGTCCGTGCTGCAAAGCTGGGCCGACGCCGAATGGTTCACCAGCCGTCCGGAACTGCCGGAAAGCCTGACCATCACGGTCTTCAAGGTTCCTGGCGAAACGAACACCGACGACCTGTCGCCCGCCCCCGACGCCACCACCCGTCCCGACATCCCGATGCACGCCCTGGCGATGCTCAAGAACAAGCGCGACGGCGCCGCGTTCGAACCGGAAGAAGACGGCAAGCGCGGCCCGGTCAAATTCATCGAATCCCTGAAGGAAAAGGGCCACCTGGTCGCCTACGTGGGCGACGTGGTCGGCACGGGTTCGTCGCGCAAGTCGGCCACCAACTCGGTGCTGTGGTTCACGGGCGAAGACATCCCCTTCGTGCCGAACAAGCGCTTTGGCGGCGTGTGCCTGGGCAACAAGATTGCCCCGATCTTCTACAACACGATGGAAGACGCTGGCGCCCTGCCGATCGAACTGGACGTTTCCAAGATGGAAATGGGCGACGTCGTCGAACTGCGCCCCTATGATGGCAAGGCCATCAAGAACGGCGAAGTCATCGCCGAATTCGAAGTCAAGTCCGACGTGCTGTTCGACGAAGTGCGCGCCGGCGGCCGCATTCCGCTGATCATC
>DALZRX010000394.1:0-4267 GCA_032015805.1 Achromobacter sp. | reverse complement strand
CGGAAACCGGCGCGGTCTGCGCACCGCCACTGGCGCTGCCGGACATGCGCAGCACCTGCCCCACCGAGATCTGGTTGGGATCGCTGATGTTGTTCCAGCGCTTGATGTTTTCGATGTCGACGTTGTTGGCGCGGGCGATCTTGTAGAGCGTGTCGCCCGGCTTGACCACATAGCTGCCGGACGTGGCCGTCGGCGCGGGTTGCCCGCCGGTCATGTCGACCACGGGGGCACGAGTACCTTTGGAAGCGCAGCCGGCCAGGATGGCGAGGCTGAGGACCCCCACTGCGAAGAGCGGGCGGCGCAGGCGCGTCACGGACGCGCCCATATTCATTTCGGTCAGTTGCAACTGCCCGTTGAGCATACGTTTCTCCTGTTGCTCAAGATTGTATTCCGGACCGTAGCGGCACAAAGCGCACGGCCTCTAGTTCGGTTCTTTTCCAGCTTGCCGCGCCCGTGCGTTCGATCAGAACCAGGCGCTGGTTGGAGCCCCCTTCGGGAGCGATGAGACGGCCGCCCGGAGCAAGCTGCGTCAGCAGCGCTTGCGGGATGGCCAGACCTGCGGCAGCCACAACAATAGCATCGAACGGCGCCACGCCGGGCAGCCCCAAGGTGCCATCGCCATAGACGAGACGAATCCTTGTGGTGAGCCGCAAGGCGCGCAAATGCTCGCGCGCCAGCTCGTACAACCCACGTATGCGTTCGATGGTGTGGACGTCGCGCACAAACTGCGCGAGCACCGCGGCCTGGTATCCGCAACCGGCGCCGACCTCGAGTACCCGGGTGGGTGCGCGGTCTTCGCAAGCAGCCGCGATCATACGCGCGACGACCCACGGCTGGGAAATGGTTTGCGAGTGGCCGATGGGCAACGCGGCATCTTCGTACGCGCGGCTGGCAAGCGCCTCGTCCACAAACAGGTGGCGTGGCACGGCGGCCATTGCGTTCAACACGCGTTCGTCGGTGATGCCTTGCGTGCGCAGGCGCTGCACCATGGCCTGGCGCAACCGTTCGGAGTTCAGGCCGAGGTTGCCGCCCGATTGCGGCAAGGGCGCCTGCGATTGCCGCTGCAAGGTGGCGGCGGAAATGCGTGTGTTGCTGTTGGCCGGCGTGTAGCCCGGACCGAGGCGGCCGGCTTCGTGGCGGGCCGGGGTGGCCCGGCCGGCGGCGCCGGGCGTGAGGTCCGGCTGGCTTATGCGTTTGCGCATAGCGGCTCCGCCCAGGTGCGGATCTCGTCGAGCTGGCTGTGCTGGGTCAGGTCCAGGCGCAACGGGGTGACCGACACGATCCCCTGCTCCACGGCATGAAAGTCCGTGCCCGGCGTGGCGTCCGCGGCCAACCCGACGGGGCCGATCCAGTAGACCGTGTCGCCATAAGGCGTGGTGGTCCGCACGACCGGCTGCGACGGATGCCGCTTGCCCAACCGCGTGACGGCAAAGCCGTGCATGTCTTCGAAACGGCGGTTCGGGATGTTGACGTTGAGCAGCACCGGGGCCGCCAGCGGCTGGGCCAGATGGCGCTCGACCACCTGGCGGGCCGCGCGCGCGGCGGATTCGATGTGTTCCCAGCCCTTTTCCGCCAGCGAGAATGCGATGGCGGGGATGCCGAACAGATACCCTTCGCTGGCTGCGGCGACAGTTCCGGAATATAGGGTGTCGTCGCCCATGTTGGCGCCGTTGTTGATGCCCGACACGACCAGATCTGGGCGCGCGTCCATAAGACCGGTCAGCGCAACGTGCACGCAATCGGACGGCGTGCCGTTGACCGCGATGAAGCCGTTGGAGGCCGTGCGCACCGACAACGGTCGGTTCAACGTGAGCGAGTTGGAGGCGCCGCTATGGTTGGTCTCTGGCGCGACAACGGTCAAATCGCCCAGCCCTTCAAGCGCCGCTACCAGCGCCTCGAGGCCGGGGGCCGAGTAGCCATCATCGTTCGAAACCAGAATTCGCATTGTGCATCCGAAAGAAAATAAAACGCGGGTGACGTTGCGGATTGTACCGTCCGCAGCCGCGTCGCGCGTCCCCGTCGATGCGCCCCCGATTCCGCGGGAGCGCGAGATAACCCGAACCCCATCCCGGCGCGGGCGCGGTAGAATCCGCAGCCATTACTACAACAACGGACTCCCTTTCCATGGCGATTACCGAACCCTCCCTGGCGTTTTCCGTCGCGCTCGTCGTGCTGGCCTACCTGATTGGCTCCGTGCCGTTTGCCGTGGTCGTCAGCAAGCTCATGGGCCTGCAGGACCCCCGCAGCTACGGGTCCAAGAACCCCGGCGCCACCAACGTGCTGCGCACCGGCAACAAGACCGCCGCCGCGCTGACGTTGCTGGGAGACGCGGCGAAGGGATGGTTCGCGATCTGGCTGGCGGAAAGGCTGGCGCCGGGCATCGGCCCCGTCGCCCTGGCCTGCGTGGCGCTTGCGGCTTTCGTCGGCCACCTGTACCCCGTGTTCCTGGGATTCAAGGGCGGCAAGGGCGTGGCGACCGCACTGGGCGTGCTGGTGGCGATCCAGCCCTGGCTGGCCGTCGCCACCGCCGCGACCTGGCTGATTATCGCCATCTTCTTCCGTTATTCGTCGCTGGCCTCGCTGGTCGCGGCGTTCTTCGCGCCGGTGTATTACGTGTTCGGCTCGGGCCTTGCGTGGCAGGCGCAACCTGCCCTGGGCGTGGCGCTGGCCATCATCGGCATCCTGCTCTTCTACCGCCATCGCGCCAACATCGCCCGGCTGATCCAGGGCACCGAAAGCCGCATCGGCAGCAAAAAGAAGTAAGTACGCGATCTGATTTCCGATATCAGCGGGCGGCCTGGCCGCCCGTTTCATTTTCAGCCGATATCGGCCAAGTCCCAGCGGGGCTTCACCGTGAAGCTGTGGGCGCTGGCATCCAGCGTCGCCAATCCCGCCTTTACCCGTTCGGCCGCCGCGAAAGCGATCATGGCGCCGTTGTCGGTGCACAGTTCCAGCGGCGGGAAGTACGCGCGCGCCTTGAGCGGCTTGAGCGCGGCATCGAGCTTGGCGCGCAGGAGCTGGTTCGCCCCCACCCCGCCCGCGACGACCAACCGGCGCAGTCCGGTCTGCTTCAAGGCGCGGATCGCCTTGGCCGCCAGCACCTCCACAATGGCCGCTTGCGTGGCCGCGGCAAGGTCCGCGCGGGTCTGTTCGTCCAGGACGCCGTTTTGTTCGGCCGCCTTGACGCGGGTCAGCACGGCCGTTTTCAGGCCGCTGAAGCTGAAGTCCAGGTCTCCGCTGTGCAGCATGGGACGCGGCAGATCGAAGCGCGAGGCGTCGCCGCTGCCGGCCAGCCGGGACAGCGCCGGCCCGCCGGGATACCCCAGGCCCATGAGCTTGGCGGATTTGTCGAAGGCTTCGCCCGCGGCGTCGTCCAGCGTTTCGCCCAGCAGTTCGTAGCGGCCCACGCCGTCCACGCGCATGAGCTGGGTGTGTCCGCCGGACACCAGCAAGGCGATGAAGGGGAACTCGGGCCGGGGATCGGCCAGCATTGGCGACAGGAGATGGCCTTCGAGGTGATGGATGCCGATGGCCGGCAGGCCGCGCGACCAGGCGAACGACTGGGCCACGCTCGCGCCCACCAGCAAGGCCCCGGCCAGGCCGGGCCCCGCCGTATAAGCCACGGCGCCGATATCGGACATCTGGATGCCCGCGTCTTGCAGCACCTGGCGGGTCAGCGGCACCACGCGGCGGATATGGTCGCGGGAGGCAAGTTCCGGCACCACGCCCCCGTATTCCTGGTGCATGGCGATCTGGGTGTGCAGTGCGTGCGCGAGCAGGCCGCGTTCCGTACAGACGGCTGCGACGCCGGTTTCGTCGCAGGAGCTTTCAAAGCCGAGAATGATCATGGCGGCAGAGTTTACAACTGATGCGAAAATACGCCTGTTCTTGAATTGGGCGAGGTTTTTGGCCTCGCCCGCCACAACCTGATAATCCTGCAAAAACCCTGGGGACTCGAATGCTGGAGAAGCTATTCAAGCTGCGTGAGCACGGCACGACCGCAAGAACGGAAGTCGTGGCCGGGCTGACGACATTCCTGACAATGTCGTACATCATCTTCGTCAATCCGGACATCCTGTCCTCGACGGGCATGGACCGCGACGCGGTATTCGTTGCCACCTGCCTGGCCGCCGCGCTCGGTTCGCTGGTGATGGCGTTCATCGCCAACTGGCCGATCGGCATGGCGCCCGGCATGGGGCTGAACGCCTTTTTTGCCTTCACCGTGGTCAAGACCATGGGCTACACCTGGGAGCAGGCGCTGGGCGCC
>DALZRX010000393.1:0-4268 GCA_032015805.1 Achromobacter sp. | reverse complement strand
GCGGCGGCACGATGGCCGCGGGCGGGGGAGGGATCAGCGACTGGGCAATGGCGGCGGCGCCGCCGCTGCCGGTGGCATAGGCGTCGCCCAGCCGGCCGAACGACGATCCTGCCAGGGTGCCCGTCAGTTGCTGCCAGGCGTTCTCATGGACTGGGTCGGCCGCTCGCCAAGCCAGGAAGTCGTTGTAGTCCTGGGCCGTGGCTTTGCCGGAGCGCAGCAACAACAGCCAATTGATCACCTGGTCCGCCATGGGTTGTCCTTGGGCGTACTTCACTTCATGTTCCCGCAGGCCGGGGGTCTGCGGGGGGTCCTCTCAGTGGCAATTTTTAAATCATAAAGGTTTTTTACCAAAGATTACGGCCGGCTTGGCAATTCTTGACGAAATTAATGCAAAAAGCCGGCGGTTGGCCGGCTTTTTGAAGGCAATGTAGCCCGAACAGGCGGGTTTACGGCTTCGGACGTCGTCCAAAGTCCCTGGGACGAAATCCAAACAGTAACAACATACCGAAATACACGATCCCGCTCGCCGCCAGGACGCCGCCCAGCAGCAGCGCACGCTGGCCGGCATGCGCCTGCATCGCAATCCAGTCGATCCGGGTATCCGCGTACCACAGCAGCGCCGCCAGTGCCGCCAGCGCCGGCACGAAGCGCAAGGCGAACACCGTCCAGCCCGGGCCGGGCACATACACCCCGCGGCGCCGCAGGCCGATGAGTAGCGCCAGGGCATTAAGGCAGGCCCCCAGGCCGATGGCCAAGGCAAGCCCCGCATGCGCCAGCGTCGGCACCAGCAGTACGTTCAGCAGTTGCGTCACCACCAGCACGACAATGGCGATCTTCACGGGCGTGCGGATGTCTTGCTTGGCGTAGAAGCCTGGCGCCAGGATCTTGACCGCAAGCAGGCCGATCAGCCCGGCGGAATAAGAAATGACGGCCAGGCGCGTCTGCGATACGTCTTGCGCGTCGAAGGCGCCGTAGTGGAATAGCGTGGCGACCAGGCCATCGGACAACATCGCCAAACCCACTGCGGCAGGTAGGCCCAGCAGCAGCACCAGGCGCAGGCCCCAGTCGAGCAGGGCGCTGTAGCCGCCGTGGTCATCGCGGGCGTGCGCCGCGGACAGGCTCGGCAGCAGGACGGTGCCCAGCGCCACACCCAGCAGCGCCGTTGGAAATTCCATCAGGCGGTCCGCGAACGACAGCCAGGTCACGCTGCCGGGGGTGAGCCACGTGGCAATGTTGGTGTTGATCAGCAGCGAGATCTGCGCCACGGACACGCCCAGCGTGGCGGGGGCCATCTGCTTGAGGATGCGCTGCACGGTGGGGTCGGCCCACGCCTGGCGAAAGCGCAGCGAAAAGCGCGGCGTGAGGCCCAGGCGCGCCAGGGCCACCCATTGCACGGCCAGTTGCGCCACGCCACCGATCATCACGCCGACCGCCAGGGCGTAGACCGGCACGTCCATGCGCGGCGCGAGCCAGATGCAGGCGGCGATCATGGACAGGTTCAGCAGCACCGGGGTGAAGGCGGGGACCGCGAAGCGCCGCCAGGTGTTGAGCACGCCGGACGCAAAGGCGATGAGGGACATGCAGAGGATGTAGGGAAACATCATCCGCGTCATCCAGACGGCTGCGCCGAACTCGGTGTCGCGCGCCGCGCCGCGCAGGCCGCTGGCCATGGCCGACACCACCCAGGGCGCGGCCACGATGCCGATCAGCGTGACCAGCATCAATGCGGCGGTCAGCAGCAGGGCGACGCGGTCCAAGAGCGTGCGGACTTCTTCTTCGGAGCGGTTGTTGCGCGCCGCGCCGAGGATGGGCACGAAGGCCTGGGCGAAGGCGCCCTCGGCAAACAGGCGGCGCAACAGGTTGGGAATGCGGAAGGCGACCCAGAAGGCGTCGGTAATGGGACCGGCGCCAAAGGCGCGGGCCACCAGGATGTCGCGGATCAGGCCGGAAATGCGGGACAGCAATGTGAAACTGCTGACCGTGGCCGCCGAACGGAACAGGCTCATGGATGGACTACTGGAGAGGATGCGGGCCGGGTTGCCGCGATGATGGGGACGGAACGCCGGCCGCCCGCCGGGGCCGGCCAAACCTGGCCGGCCCCGGCTGTATTACTTCGGGGGCATGCGGATGGCGCCGTCGAGACGGATCGTTTCGCCATTGAGCATGTCGTTGGTGATGATGCTGTGGACCAGCTTGGCGTAGTCTTCCGGACGGCCCAGGCGAGCGGGGAAGGGGATGCTGGCAGCCAGCGAATCCTGCACTTCCTGCGGCATGCCGAAGATCATGGGGGTGCCGAAGATGCCCGGAGCGATGGTCATGCAGCGGATGCCCGTCTTGGCCAGGTCACGCGCGATCGGCAGGGTCATGCCGGCGACGCCCGCCTTGGAGGCGGCATAGGCCGCCTGGCCGATCTGGCCGTCAAAGGCCGCGACGGAGGCCGTGTTGATCATCACGCCGCGTTCGCCAGTGGGCTCGGGTGTGTTGGCGCTCATGGCCTCGGCGGCCAATCGCATCATGTTGAAGCTGCCGATCAGGTTGATCGATACAACCTTCTGGAACAGGTCCAGCGAATGCGCGCCGTTCTTGCCCACGATCTTGGCCGCGGGGGCGACGCCGGCGCAGTTGATCAGGCCGAACAGCGAGCCGAGTTCCTGGGCGGCGGCAACGACTTTCTTGCCGTCGGCTTCCTGCGTCACGTCGCAATGCACGTAGCGCTGGCCGAGTTCCTTGGCGAGGGCTTCGCCCGGCTCGTCCTGCAGGTCGGCGATGACGACCTTGGCGCCCTGTTCGACCAGCATGCGCGCGGTGCCGGCGCCCAGGCCGGATGCGCCGCCGGTAACGATGAATACCTTGTTCGCGATTTCCATGTGTGTACCACCAGATCAGTTCAAGGGAAGGAAGGCGGCGCGCCGGGCGCCGGATGCAACAAGGCCTTCGGGCCAGGGCCGGAACGCATCGCGTCCGGCCGGCGCCGAAGGCCTCTGGGCCGTCGAGGCGCCGATCAGTTTTGAACGGCTTCGAACAGGCGCGACTTGATTTCTTCGACAGCGCCCACGCCCGAGATCTTGCGGTACTTCGGGGCGGCGGCGGAGTCCTGCTGCGCCCAGGCAGAGTAGTAATCGACCAGGGGACGCGTCTGTTCGCGGTACACCGACAGGCGATGGCGCACGGTGTCCTCGCGGTCGTCGTCGCGCTGGACCAGCTCTTCGCCGGTGACGTCGTCCTTGCCTTCGACCTTGGGCGGGTTGAAGCGCACGTGGTAGCTGCGGCCGCTGGGCTGGTGCACGCGGCGTCCGCTCATGCGTTCGATGATGTCTTCTTCGGGGACGGCGATTTCCACGACGTAGTCCAGCTTGACGCCGGCGCTCTTGAGCGCGTCGGCTTGCGGGATGGTGCGGGGAAAGCCGTCGAACAGGTAGCCGTTGGCGCAGTCGGGCTGCGTCAGGCGGTCTTGCACCAGGCCGATGATGATCTCGTCGGAAACCAGGCCGCCGGCGTCCATGACCTTCTTGGCTTCAATACCCAGCGGGGTGCCCGCTTTCACCGCCGCGCGCAGCATGTCGCCGGTGGAGATCTGGGGAATGCCGAAGTGCTGCGTTAGAAACGCAGCCTGGGTGCCTTTGCCGGCGCCAGGGGGTCCGAGCAAGATGAGACGCATGAGTGCTCCTGAAGGGGTTTATTTTTTGTGATCCGGGGGATTATGCCGCAACGCAGCAGCCAATGCGGGGCCGCGCCATGGGAAATAACCCTTATATCGGTTTGCTGTAGATCAAGCGGACGCGCTCCAGGTCGGCCGGGGTATCTACCCCACCGGCAGGAGGCGTCGACGCGCGATGTACGACGATGGTGTGACCGTGTTCCATGGCACGCAACTGTTCCAGCGACTCGTAGCGTTCCAGCGCGCCTTGCGGCAGGGTCGGAAAGTGGCGCAGGAAAGACGCGCGATAGGCGTAGAGGCCGATGTGATGCCAGGCGGGCAGGCCTTCGGCGAGCACGCGTTCGCCGCTGGCCAGCGCATCCCGCGCCCAGGGGATGGGCGCGCGCGAAAAGTACAGCGCGCGGTCGTCGGCGGCGCAGACCAGCTTCACGACATTGGGGTTGAAGAGCGCGTCGGCGTCGGCCAGCGGACAGGCGCAGGTGGCGATGTCCGCCTGCGGGTAGGCCTGCAGCTTGGCCGCCACCGCGTCGATGAGTTCGGGCTCGATCAGGGGCTCGTCGCCCTGCAGGTTCACGACGATCGCGTCGTCAGGCAGGCCCAGTTGCTCGAC
>DALZRX010000392.1:0-4275 GCA_032015805.1 Achromobacter sp. | reverse complement strand
CATGGCCGGCGCCCGCGCCCTGTGGCGCGCCACCGGCATGAAGGACGGCGACTTCGGCAAGCCGATCATCGCCGTGGTGAACTCGTTCACGCAGTTCGTCCCGGGCCACGTGCACCTGCGCGACCTGGGCGCGCTGGTCGCCAAGGAAATCGAAGCCGCCGGCGGCGTCGCCAAGGAATTCAACACCATCGCCGTGGACGACGGCATCGCCATGGGCCACGGCGGCATGCTGTATTCGCTGCCGTCGCGCGAACTCATCGCCGACTCGGTGGAATACATGGTCAACGCGCACTGCGCCGACGCCATGGTCTGCATCTCCAACTGCGACAAGATCACCCCGGGGATGCTGATGGCCGCCATGCGCCTGAACATCCCGGTTGTCTTCGTGTCCGGTGGCCCGATGGAAGCGGGCAAGGTCAAGTCGCCCACCGACGGCACCGTCATCGCCAAGATCGACCTGGTCGATGCCATGATCAAGGCCGCCGATCCCAAGGTGTCGGATGCCGAAGTGGCCGAAATCGAGCGCAGCGCCTGCCCGACCTGCGGCTCCTGTTCCGGCATGTTCACCGCCAACTCGATGAATTGCCTGACCGAAGCCATCGGCCTGGCGCTGCCGGGCAACGGCACGATCGTCGCCACGCACGCGTGGCGCAAGGGCCTCTTCGAGCAGGCCGGCCGTCTGGTCGTGGACCTGTGCCGCCGCTACTACGTCGAAGACGATGAGTCGGTCCTGCCGCGCAGCATCGCCACCAAGAGCGCATTCCAGAACGCGATGGCGCTGGATGTGGCCATGGGCGGTTCGACCAACACCGTGCTGCACCTTCTGGCCGCGGCGCAGGAAGCCGGCGTGGACTTCACGATGGCCGACATCGACCGCATCTCGCGCAAGGTGCCGTGCCTGTGCAAGGCGGCGCCCGCCACCGACAAGTACCACATCGAAGACGTGCACCGCGCCGGCGGCATCCTGGGCATCCTGGGTGAGCTGGCGCGTGCCGACCTGCTGGACCTGTCCTGCGGCAACGTGCACAGCGGCACGCTGGGCAACGCCATCCAGCAATGGGACGTGGCCGGCGACGCCGGTGAAGCCGCGCAGAAGTTCTACCGCGCGGCGCCCGGCGGCATCCCGACCACGGTTGCGTTCAGCCAGGACGCAACGTTCCTGACGCTGGACACGGACCGCAAGACGGGCTGCATCCGCAGCAAGGAAAACGCCTATTCCAAGGACGGTGGCCTGGCCGTGCTGTACGGCAATCTGGCAGAAAAGGGCTGCATCGTGAAAACGGCCGGCGTCGATGAATCGCAGTGGGTCTTCACGGGCCGCGCACGCGTCTTCGAAAGCCAGGACGACGCCGTTGAAGGCATCCTGGGCGACCAGGTCGTGGCGGGCGATGTGGTGGTGATCCGCTACGAAGGCCCCAAGGGCGGCCCCGGCATGCAGGAAATGCTGTATCCCACGTCCTACCTGAAGTCCAAGGGCCTGGGCAAGACCTGCGCGCTCTTCACTGATGGCCGTTTCTCGGGCGGCTCGTCCGGTCTGGTGATCGGCCACGCCTCGCCGGAAGCGGCGGAGGGCGGCACGATCGGCCTGGTCGAAGAAGGCGACACGATCGAGATCGACATCCCCAACCGCAAGATCCATCTTGCCGTTGCCGATGACGAACTGGCCCGCCGCCGCGCGGCGATGGACGCGCGCGCCGACGGCTGGGAGCCGGTGGGCCGCGAACGCGTGGTCTCGCAGGCGCTGCAAGCCTATGCGGCGCTCGCGACGTCCGCCGATCGCGGTGCGGTGCGCGATCTGTCGCAGCTCAAGCTGAAGGGCAAGCGGTGATCGGCTGATGGCCGGTTGCTAAGAAAGGCGGCGCCTCGGGCGCCGCTTTTTTTTGCCTGACGGCTTTGGCAGTCACGATTCATGCCTGTTTGCTGCTTTTTACAGTCTATGGTTTGTAAACCAGGAATACAGCTTCCGGCCTGTAAACTGCGATCCGGGCGTGGTCTGGCCATCGATCACGGCACTTGTCCCGATAAAATTCAGCGACCTCTACCAGAGCGCGATAAATGTCCCTGAACTCCGAAGCCCTGCGCCTCTTCCTCGGCGTGGTCGATGCCGGATCCCTCAGCGCCGCAGCGGAAATGCTCGGCCAGACCGCATCCGGCGTCAGCCGTGGTCTGCATCGGCTTGAGGAAGACCTGGGCGTCACGCTGCTCAACCGGACCACGCGCCGCATGGAGCTGACCGAAGAGGGCCGGCATTTTCTGCCGAAGGCGCGGCAGATCGTCGCGGCGCTCGAAGAGGCCGAAGAGTGCATGCGCATGGTGCATCAGCGCCCCGCCGGGCGGCTGCGCGTGGATGCGTCGGTGCCGGTCATGCTGCACTGCGTGGTGCCGCACGTTGCCGAGTTCCGGCGCGCGTATCCGGAGATCTCGCTGGAGCTCACCAGCAACGACCGCATCGTGGACCTGATGGAGCATCGCACCGACGTTGCGCTGCGCATGGGGCCGCTGACCGATTCCACGCTGCATGCGCGCACGCTGCGGCCGTCGCCGCGCTGGATGATGGCCAGTCCCGACTACATCGCAAGGCGGGGCGCGCCGCGCACCGTCGAAGACCTGGCGCACCATGAGGTGCTGGGCTTCACCCAGCCGGAGAGCCTGAACGTCTGGCCGCTGCGTCACGCGGGCGGCACGAGCTACCAGGCCACGCCGACGCTCGCCACCTCCAGCGGCGAGACGCAGCGGCAACTCGCGCTGCGCGGCGTGGGCATTGCCTGTCTGTCGGACTTCGTCGTGCGCGAGGACATCGCGGCCGGGCGGCTGGTGAAGGTGCTGGAAAGCGAATACACCGACCATCTGCAGCCCATGCACGCCGTGTACCACCGCAACACACAGTTGTCGCGGCGCATTGCGTGTTTCCTGGATTTCTACGCGGGGCGGATCTGAAGCGCGCCGGTGTCTGAAATGCCCGTTATCCGCTATGCGTGCAGTGCCCGGCCGAAAGCCGCCAGCACCGATTCGTGCAGTGTCTCCGACAGCGTCGGGTGCGCGAACACGGTGTGCATCAGGTCTTCTTCGGTCGCTTCCAAAGAGGCCGCCACGCCATAGCCGGTGATCAGCTCGGACGCTTCCGGGTGGATGATGTGGGCGCCCAGCAGTTCGCCCGACTTTGCGTCGAACACGGTTTTGACCAGCCCTAGGTCCTCGCCCATGGCGATCGCCTTGCCATTGCCCGCGAAGGTGAATTTGCCGACGCGGATCTCGCCGCCATGTTGGCTGGCGTGCTCGCGGGCGCGGGCCTCGGTCATGCCGATGCTGGCCACCTGCGGGTAGGAATACGTGCAGGCGGGAATGCGCAGCGGGTCGATGGGGTGCGACGGCTTGCCCGCGATGGCTTCCACGCACAACACGGCCTCGTGGCTGGCCTTGTGCGCCAGCCAGGGCGCGCCGGCCACGTCGCCGATCGCGTAGACGCCAGGTTCGCCGGTGCGGCACAGGCCATCGGTGACGATGTGCGTCCTGTCGACCTTCACCCGCGTCTTTTCCAACCCCAGGTTCTCGACGTTGCCGACAATGCCGGCGGCGACGATGATGCGATCGAATTCCTGTTCGGACTTCTTGCCGTCCTGCTCTAGCGTCACCTTTACGCCCGCGGCGGTGTGTGACGACGCTGTCACGGCACAGCGCGTCATCACGCGGATGCCCTGTTTCTCGAAAGCCTTGCGCGCCAACTGCGAGATCTCGGCGTCTTCCTGCGGCAGGATTTCGGGCGTCATGTCGATCAGTGTGACCTCGGCCCCCACCGCACGGTAGAAGCTGGCGAATTCGGCGCCGATGGCGCCCGCGCCCACGACCAGCAGCGATTTCGGAATTTCGCTGGGGACCAGCGCCTGCCGATAGGCCCAGATGCGATCGCCCACCGGCAGCGCCGGCAGTTCGCGGGCGCGCGCGCCGGTGGCCAGGATGATGTGTTTGGCCGACAGCGTGACGCCGTTGTCCAGCGCCAGCCTGCCGGACCCGGCAAGCTTGGCGCTGGCGGCGAACACCGTCACCCCGTTCTTCTTCATCAGATGCGTCACGCCCTGGCCCAGCCTGCCGGCCACCTTGCGCGACCGGGCGACCATGGCGGCCAGATCGGGACACGCTTGGCCCGCGCCCGTCACGCCGTAGTGCGTGGCCTCGCGGCAGGCACGCAGCACCGTGGCGCTGTGCAGCAGGGCCTTGGTCGGAATGCAGCCCCAGTTCAGGCAGATGCCGCCGAGTTCGGCGCGTTCCACCAGCGCG
>DALZRX010000391.1:0-4299 GCA_032015805.1 Achromobacter sp. | reverse complement strand
TCTCCCAGCGCGCGGCGCAGTAGGCGCGCCATGACGCGGGGATCGCGGTGGGCGCCGCCCACGGGCTCGTTGACCACGCGGTCCACCAGGCCCAGATCCTTGAGGCGGGGTGCAATGATGGCGAGCGCCTCGGCTGCCTCGGGGGCCTTCTCGGCGCTGCGCCACAGGATCGAGGCGCAGCCTTCCGGCGAAATCACGGCGTAGGTGGCGTATTGCAGCATCAGCACGGCGTTGCCCACGGCAATGGCCAGGGCGCCGCCCGAGCCGCCCTCGCCGATGATCGTGCAGATCACCGGCACCTTGAGTTCGGCCATGGCGTACAGGTTGTGGCCGATGGCTTCGGACTGGCCGCGCTCTTCGGCGCCGATGCCGGGATAGGCGCCCGGGGTGTCCACGAAGGTGAAGACGGGAATGCCGAATTTTTCGGCCAGGCGCATCAGGCGCAGCGCCTTGCGATAACCCTCGGGGCGCGGCATGCCGAAGTTGCGCGCGGCGCGCTCCTTGGTGTCGCGGCCCTTCTGGTGGCCGATGACCATGCAGGGCGTGCCGTTGAAGCGCGCCAGGCCGCCAATGATGGACTGGTCGTCGGCGTACATGCGGTCGCCATGCAATTCATGGAAGTCGGTGAACATTTCGCGCACGTAATCCAGCGTGTAGGGGCGCTGGGGGTGACGCGCGACGAGCGCCGTTTGCCAGGGCGTGAGCTTGGCGTAGATCTCTTTGGCAAGCGTCTGGCTTTTCTGCTGCAGACGTCCGATTTCATCGGAGATGTCTACCGCCGAATCGGCCTGCACGTAGCGCAGCTGCTCGATCTTGTTCTCAAGCTCGGCGAGCGGCTGTTCAAATTCCAGAAATGTATTGCGCATGTAGTGTGGTTCCGTAGATGGGCTGCCTGGCTTGCGTCAGTATTGGACCGGCGTCGGTTCCAGACTGCGCCACAGATACCAGGTGGCCACGGTACGCCAGGGCTGCCATGCCAACGAGACTTCGCGAGCCTCGAAGCGAGAGACAGGCTCGCCGCTGAAATAGTGTAGCGAGATTGCCTTGAGCAACCCGGGATCATCCAGCGGCAGGACATCAGGCCGCTGTAGATTGAAAATCAAAAACATCTCCGCCGTCCAGCGTCCGATGCCGCGGATGGCGACCAGCTCGGAAATGACGGCCTCGTCGTCCATGGCCGCCCATTTCTCGGGATGGACCCGGCGTTCGCCGAAATGCACGGCGAGGTCGAGCACGTATTCGGCCTTGCGTTGGGACAGTCCGGCCTTGCGCAGGCCGTCCACGCCCACGCGCAGCACGGCGACGGGCGTGGGGCGCTTGCCCACGGCGTCGATGAACTTGGTCCAGACGGCATCGGCCGCCTTGGGGGAAATCTGTTGCCCGATGATCGCCCGCGCCAGCGTGATGAACGGCGTCCCGCGCGAGGTCAGCCAGACCTCCGGGTGCTGGGGAATGATCTTTTTCAGAATGCGGTCGCGGCGCATCAGGTGCGCTACGGCGGCTTCCCAATATTCAGGCTTGGGAATCTCGAGATCTGCAGTGGACATGTCCGGCGTATCCTGCGGGGTCACGCTCGACGCCATTGCGTCAAGCCGCCGGGTTTGTCGTCCAGCTCGATGCCCGCGTCGCGCAGTTCGGCGCGGATGCGGTCGGCCTCGGCAAAATTGCGGGCCGCCTTGGCGGCCGCGCGCGCGTCGATCATGGATTGGATGGCGTCGGCGTCCAGCGTGCTGCGCACGCCCTGCTCGATGGCGGCCGCGGAATAGCGGGTGGGAGACTGGAAGTAGGTGGCGGGCGCCTGCTGCAGCAGACCCAGCAGCGAGGCAAGCGCCTTCATCTGCCCGGCGCTGCGCGCGCTTTTGGTCCGGTTGGCTTCGGAAGCCAGCTCGAACAACGCGGCCACGGCACCCGAGCTGTTGAAGTCGTCATCCATGGCGGCCTTGAAGGCCTGCGCCTGCGGCTCGTCCCAGTCGATGCCTTGATCGTCGGCCGGCACGTTCTGCAAGGCCTGGTACAGGCGATCCAGTGCGTTCTGCGCGTCGATGAGGTTGTCAGGCGTGTAGTTCTGCGGGCTGCGGTAGTGGTTGCGCACGATGAAAAAGCGCACCATTTCCGCTTCGCGAGGGTTGACCGGGTATTCGGACTGGTCAGCCGCCGGCTCGTTCTGCGCGACGGTCTGGCGGATGGTGCGGAAGTTGCCCAGGGACTTGGACATCTTGTCCGAGTCGACCATCAGCGGGCCGCAGTGCATCCAGATATTGGCCAGCGTGCCGCCAAATGCGCCCTCGGTCTGGGCGATCTCGTTTTCATGGTGCGGGAATTTGAGATCCGGACCGCCACCATGGATGTCCAGCGGCAGGCCCAGCAGCGACTTGCTCATCGCCGAGCACTCGATGTGCCAGCCCGGACGGCCCAGGCCGTAGGGCGACTCCCACTTGGTGTCGGCCGGTTCTTCGGCCTTGGCGGACTTCCAGAGGACAAAATCCAGCGGATCGCGCTTGCCCGACCCGACCGCCACGCGCTCGCCGGCGCGCAGGTCGTCAAGCGTCTTGCCGGACAGCTTGCCGTAGCCGGGGAAGCCGCGCACGGCGTAGTTCACATCGCCGTCGTCGGCCTGATAGGCCAGGCCGTTCTGTTCGAGCTTGCCGATGATATCGAGCATGTCGCCCACGTACTGGGTGGCGCGCGGCTCGCGGTCGGGGGACTCGACGCCCAGCGCGCGCTCGTCGGCGTGCATGGCATCGATGTAGAACTCGGTGACTTCGCCGATGCGGCGGCCGGTTTCGACGGCGCGGCGGATGATCTTGTCGTCGATGTCCGTGATGTTGCGCACGTAATCGACCGTCAGGCCGCTGGCGCGCAGCCAGCGCTGCACGACGTCGAACGACACCAGCATGCGGGCATGGCCAAGATGGCAGAAGTCATAGACGGTCATGCCACACACGTACATGCGCACCTGGCCGGCCTGGGCCGGTTTGAACGGTTCTTTGGTACGCGATAACGTGTTGTAGATTTGCAGCATGGCGCGATAGGCTTTGTTTAGTTTCCGTGGCGGTTGCGGAAAAAGGTTGCTGTCGGCGGACGGTACTGCCAACGCGTTCCGCCCGTTTGCACACGTCCGGGGTTTACTCGTTCGGGTTTACCGTTCGGGTTTACTCGTTCGGGCTTACTCGTTCGGGCTTACTCGTCAGCGGAAATGATTCCGCCACCCGATTCCCCACTGCCTTGGACGCGATGGTCGAGCCAAAAACCCAACCGGGGCTAAAATGGCGGTCGTCAAGTATAGCAAGCGGCCCGTCCGCGCGCGTAAGCGCCGGCCAGCCAAGACTTTTAACGGAAGCCCACGTGACTATCAAGCCGCGTTTTAGCGTTGCCCTGCTCGCCCTGGCCCTGGCCGGCGCGCCGGCGGGCGTCGCCCTCGCCCAGTCGATGAGCGGCGGCGGAGGATTGAACCCCAACGCCAGCCGCACCACCCTGGATCCGATTCCTCCCGAAGGCGGCTGGGATGCCCTGGCCAACCTGCTGGAAGCCGTCAAGCCCGGCGTGGACACTCGCCTGACCCCATCCGCCTCGCAGATCACCACGCACATCGAGCGCATGCTGAACCGCGGCGAAAACGAGGAAGCGCTGGCGATGATCGAAAAGCGCCAGGCCGAGATCAAGGACCAGCGCGGCACCGACGTCCAGCTCATGTTCCAGCACGCGCGCGCCCTGGCCGCGCTGAACCGCACGAACGAAGCCATCGACATCTACAACGATATGACCACGCGGTTCCCCGAATTGCCGGAACCCTGGAACAATCTGGCGGCTCTATATGCTGGCCGCGGCGAACTCGACCGCGCGCAGGATGCCTTGCAGATGGCATTGCGCGCGAACCCGAACTACGCGGCCGCGCGCGCCAACCTGGGCGACCTGCAACTGCTGCAGGCCTTGCGCACCTACAAGGAGGCTGCCGGCGACGGCGTGCCTGGCATGCGCGAAAAGGTCCGCGAAGTTGAAACAATGTTGAAGGATAAACAAGGCAAATGATGTCCCGTTACTCCCCTCTTCACCTGCTGCGCCTGACGGCGTGCTCGTTCGCACTGGCTGCATTTGCCCCGGCAATGGTCAGCGCCGCCCCGGCAGCCTCTTCTTCCTCCTCCACCTCCGAAGGCACCAAAACCATGAGCACCAATCCCCGCGTCAAGCTTCAAACGAACCAAGGCGACATGGTCATCACCCTGGACGCCGCCAAGGCGCCGAAGTCCGTCGAGAACTTCCTGACCTACGTCAAGGAAGGCTTCTACAACGGCACGGTGT
>DALZRX010000390.1:0-4325 GCA_032015805.1 Achromobacter sp. | reverse complement strand
GCCCACGTTCACGCCGACGCCGGCCTCGGTGCCGATCAGGCGGATGCTGTTGGCGTACATGCCGCCGAGCGCCGCCGTGTCCAGAGCCACGACGGGGGCCGGGCCCTCGCCTGCGCGGGCCGTCGCATTGCCGGTCGCGTAGTCCACACGCGCCGCGCCCGCCGTGACGTTGAGCCGGTCGGCCCAGACGCCAGCGTTGATCTCCAGCGTGCGGGCGATGAGGTCGACCTGGTTGGCGGCGGTTCCGTTCAGCCCCTCGCCTTCAATGCGCAGCTTGCCGCCGGCGACATCCAGCGCGATGTTGCCGTCAGGACCAACTTGCGGGCGGCCGGTGGTGAGCGTGGCGCGGTCCGCGTTCAGGAAGCCGCAGCCGTTGCAAGTGATGCCTGCCGGGTTGGCGACGATGACGTTGGCGCGGTTGCCGGCGACTTCCAGCGTGCCCATCAGTTGCGACGGATTGGGCGCGGTGACCTGGTTGAGGATGGTGGTGGCGCGCTGGTTGCCCAGCATGACGTTGCCGGCCACCTGGCCGGCCAATTGCGTCTGGCTGGCGCCGCCGCTGTTGTTCAGCACCACGCCCGACGGCCCTACGTTGAATTGTGTGTAGCGGTTGTTGGAGACCCCGCCTGCCGACGGCGGCGCGATGTTCACGACGGGAACGCCGTTGCTGACACCCACAATAGGCTTCTGGCCGGGCACGCTCTTGTCGACCGAGATCGGCAGCGTCTGCGCCAGCACGGGCGTCCAGACTTGCGTGAAGACGATGGACCAGACAATCAACGAACGAAGCTTGGACATCATGCGCACCTGACGGGGAACAGCGGATTTAGAACTCGAACATCACGGCCATCGCGAAGACGGTCGATGCAGTTTTGAGCGATTCGGGTTTCTTGAGCGGCCAACCGGCGGACAGGTCATAGCTGGCGTTGACGTACGGGATGGACAGGCGCCCGCGCAGGCCGGCAACGGCGCCGACCAGCGTCCGGCCGGACAGATACGCGGCGGACGGGCCGCCCACTCGGCCGACGTCGATGCCGGTGTAGAGCTGCTGGCCGGGAAGCCCGGTCACGGCGTCGAGGTTGAACGACAGGTCGTTGCGCAGCGTCCAGCCGTCTTCGGCGGCGAGCGTCATCTGGCCGTCGAAGCCGCGCACGGCGTAGCGGTTGCCGATCGTGAAATAGTCGGCGGGCACGATGGCCGTCTTGGCGTGCTGGATCTGCCAGTTGGCTTGGTAGGCCAGAGATTGTTCGGCGACCTGGAACGGCAGATACAGCCCCGCGTTGGCGGTGAGTATGGTGCTGCGCCCATTCCAGTCGGGATCGCCGTAGACATAGCCGGGCTGGTCGGAGAACTGCGGCAACGTGCCGCGCACGCCGCCGCCAATGTCGAGCACCGCGCGACCAACGTAGTGGCGATGCCCGTAGGCGATCTCAAAACCGGTGACGTCGCGGCGTTGAACATCAATGGCCACGTCGTTCAGGGTGCTGTCGGTGCGCTTGCGCAGCATGGTGAACGACAGATTGCCCTTGTAGGCGGTGCCGCGGTACGGCACGACCGACACACCCGCCTGGATCTGCTTGGTGGTGCCGCCGTAGACGATGGGTTCTTCGAAGCCCGCAACGGTCTGGCGGTAAGTGGATTTGCTGGCGCCCGCGAAGACGGTCCAGTAACCAAACGGCAGGCTGTAGTTGATGGACGCGGCGCGCGTGTTGGAATCGGTGTCGCGCCAGTGTGCGTTGCTGTTCCACGAGACCGACAGCTGGTCGTACAGGAAGAGCGGGGAATCAAGTGTCAGGCCGGCGTTGATCTGGTACTGGCCGACCGTGTCCATGCCGCCGTTGTCGCCGCCCACATAGCCGTGCCAGCGCTTGCCGGTGCCGGGCTTGATGAGGATGTCGGAGTCGCCCAATTCAGGCCCCGGCGCGATGTCGATGGCAGCGTCGGCCTGGCTGCCAAGGCGGCGGATGTTCTCGAGCGCCTGGTCCAGGTCGCGCTGGTTCAGTTCGCCGCCCGGGCCGGTGGGCAGCGCCGTGCGCCACCAGCCGATGGCGCCCTGGCTTTGAACGGCTGAGATGCGGCCGGGCAGATACTTCAGCGTCAACGTCCCCGCCGCCAGCGACTGCTCGGGAACAACGACGCGCGCGGTGACCTGTCCGTTGTCGATCAGCAAGCCGATCAGGTGTTCCTGCAGCGCGCGCAGCCCGCGGCCGCCGACACATTCGCCGAGGACAGCCGCCGTGGCGCTTGCCAGGCGTTGCGGGGGTTTGGCGCCCTCCCAGATCACCTCCCGAATGGCGAAGCATGGCGTCTCATCGGGGAGCACGAGCCCGCGCGAGGGATCAGCGGACGGCGCCGACAACACGTCGGGCCGCTCGGCGGCCCGGGCGCGTTGCGCGTCCAGTTCCTGCTCCTGCCGGCGTTGGATTTCAGTGGCTCGCTGGGCGGCTTCCGGGACCGACTGTGCCCACGCGGATCCCGCGCCCGCGAGCGCGCCAACCGTCGCCAATATCAACCCTGCCCGCTGAAAGTGCTGCGATCCGCTCATACGACTGGACGCAAACGGCCAGCCGCCGTGCGTCGTCTCCTGTTACTGCAACTGGGATGTGATTTTGCCGGTCAATACTATTTATTACAATATATATCTATTGTTTCTTGTTCTATTTTTACGTCAAAGGGACTTTTTGTTGTACGTAAGGATCACGTTGCCCACTTTTATTGATATTTCTCAGGACGGGGACGCGCCGCCGTAACAAATCGACCTCGAAGCGCCAACTACGCATTTACATCAAACGCCTTTGTAGATCGCCGCCGTTAGCTCACCAATCAGAGAAGTCCGAAAATTCGGGCCGGGTTATCCCGAATGCCCGCATACCTACAAATCGTCAATAATTCGCCAACGTTTTGTCGTCGATCCGTCCCCTTACCTGTCTCATCCATGCCTGTATCCGTTCGGGACGCCATCGTTTCGTCTTCCCACCTCGCCTCGTCCGCCCCTGAGCTGTCCGAGGTCGAGTTCGGTCTGATCATCGCGTCGCACGCGTTCAATCGCTGGATGGTTCGTTGCATGGCCTGCGCCGGGCTGCCTGAGCTGACGTCACTGGATATCCTGGTGCTCAACCATGTGTTTCACCGGGGCCGAGGCAAGAAACTGGCGGACATCTGCTTCACCCTCAATGTCGAAGACACCCACCTGGTGAACTACTCGCTCAAGAAGCTGGAGCGCCTGGGCGTGGTGCAAAGCGCCAAGACCGGCAAGGAAGTGATCTACACCACGACCGACGCCGGCGCGGCCGCGATACAGCGCTATGCCGAAGTGCGCGAGCAGTGCCTCGTCAAGCCGTTCATCGACTCTCCCGCCGCAGACGACGCCAGCCATCAACTGGCCAACACCCTGCGTGCCCTCTCGGGCCTGTACGATCAGGCTGCCCGCGCCGCCACCTCGCTGTGAGAATCCACGTTGTCTAGCACCACCGCTTCTTCTTCCGCTCCGCTGCTGTCCGTGCGCGGCGTATCGGTCGACTTCAATACCGACACCGGCGGCTTTCGCGCCGTCGATAACCTGGATTTCGACGTGCTGCCCGGCCGTACGCTGGCAATCGTCGGCGAGTCCGGTTCGGGTAAGTCCGTCACGTCGATGGCGATCATGCGCCTGACCGACTACAGCGGCGGACGCATTTCGACGGGCAAGATCCTGTTCCGCGACAGCGATGACCGCGAGGTCGACCTGACGCAGGCCAGCGACGAGCGGATGCGCGCGATCCGCGGCAATGACATCGCGATGATCTTCCAGGAGCCGATGACGTCGCTGAACCCGGTGTTCACGATCGGCGACCAGATCGTTGAAGCGATCATGCTGCACCAGCAGTTGTCGCGTTCCGCGGCGCGCCAGGCGGCTCGCAAGCTGCTGGAGAAGGTGCGCCTGCCCGACGCCGAACAACTGCTGGACCGCTATCCGCACCAGTTGTCGGGCGGCATGCGCCAGCGCGTGATGATTGCGATGGCGCTGTCGTGCCAGCCGCGGCTGCTGATTGCCGACGAGCCGACGACGGCGCTGGACGTAACGATCCAGGCGCAGATTCTGAACACCATTCGTGAGCTGCAGCGCGACCTGGGCACGGCTGTTATCTTCATCACCCACGACATGGGCGTGGTGGCCGAAATGGCCGATGATGTGGTCGTCATGCTGCGCGGCAAAAAGGTCGAGCAAGGCACGGTGGAAGATATCTTCAACGCGCCCAAGCACCCCTACACGCGCGCGCTGCTGGCTGCGGTGCCGCGCCTGGGCAGCCTGACCGGCCGCGACCTGCCGCTGCGCACGCCGCAGA
>DALZRX010000389.1:0-4344 GCA_032015805.1 Achromobacter sp. | reverse complement strand
CAGGCCAGGCGGGCGGCGCTGGCCGTGGGGTCGAGGGAAGGGTAAGCAGGCGTTGACATGGCCCCACTCTACGGCTGTACTAATATCTTGAATAGTGAATTTTTAAGAACGTGAGTTCATGAAATGAGAAACTTGGATCTCGACGCGTTGCAGATTTTCAAGACCGTTGCGGACCAGGGCGGCGTGGCGCGCGCCGCGGCACATCTGAACCGAGTGCAGTCCAATGTGTCGACCCGGCTGAAGCAACTGGAATCGTCGCTCGGGACGCCACTCTTTCGGCGGCAGAACCGCCGGCTGGTGCTGTCCGATCAAGGCCGCGTGCTGCTGTCCTATGCGGATCGCCTGCTGCGCCTGTCCGACGAGGCCCAGTCGGCGGTCCGCGAGGGCGCCCTGCAGGGCGTCCTGCGTATCGGCACCATGGAAAGCACCGCCGCCGCCCGCCTGCCGCCCATCCTGGCGGCCTATCACGCGGCCTGGCCGCAGGTGCGTATCGAGCTGGTCACCGGCACCTCCGGTGCGCTGGCCGCCAAGGTGCGCAACTACGAGATCGAGGCGGCCTTCGTGGCGCAGCCCTTTCCCGCAGAGGGGCTGGCGACGTTGGATGCATTCAGGGAGGAGTTGGCGCTGATCTCGCCGTTGGCGTGGGAGCCGATCGGCAGCGCGAAGGATCTCGGCAGCCGCAGCGTCATCGCTTTTGCGGCGGGCTGCTCATACCGTCGCATCCTGGAGTCGTGGCTGAACCAGGAAGGCATCGCGCCTGGCAAGGTGATGGAGTTTGCGTCGTATCACGCCATCGTGGCGTGCGTGGCCGCGGGGACCGGCGTGGCGATCGTGCCGCGTTCGGTGCTGGCCGTGCTGGGTGCGGAGCAGTCGGTGCGCGTGGGGGCGCTGACCGGGCCGCATGGGCAGGCCCTTACGCAGCTTGTCTGGCGTGCCGACGATGACACGCCGGCGCTTGAAGCCCTGCGCAGCCGGCTTCAGCCGCCGCAGGGTTGACGGATGCGCGCGGCACCGCGCGCATCATCGGGGGCGGGTATCAGAAGCGATAGCCGACGCCCACCGTGGCGACCCACGGATCGATCCGGGCGGTGCCGACGCGTTCGCCGTCCAACTTCACCTTCGACTTGATGTCGATGTAGCGGATGTCGGCGTTCATGAACCAGCGGTCATTGATCTTGATGTCGGCACCCAACTGCGCGGCCACGCCCCAGGAGTCGCTCAGCTTCAGGTCGGAACCCTTGAGCGCGCCCTCGGCCTTGGTGTCGAAGAAGTGGGTGTAGTTGATGCCGACGCCGATGTAGGGCTGGATCATGCTGTCGGGCAGGATGTGCCATTGCAGGCTGAGGGTGGGGGGCAGTTGCTTGGTGGAGCCGATCTTGCCCAGGCCGCCGCTGCCGCTGACGTCATGCTGGAAGGGCCAGGCGCCCAGCAGCTCGATACCGATGTTGCGGGTGGCCATGTAGGCCAGGGTGAAGCTGGGGCGCACGTTATTGCTCACGTCCAGCTTGACGGTGCCATCGAGCACCGAGCCATTGTTTTGCGAGGGGCGGACCTGAGTCACGCCGACGCGGAACAGCACGTCGCCGGCTTCGTGGGCATGGGCGGGAGCGGCAAATGCGCCGGCAGCGATCAAACCGGCAATGGCGGTGGCGCGGATACGCCCGTTCAGCGAAAACATTTTCTTCTCCGATCTTTCCGTGTGGGGTGAGACGACAGGTTCTCAGACCGACCCGTCCCCCAACTTGACGTGTGTCAAATCGTGAAAAGACCGCTTTTGGAGAGTGGTTATGCCGCAACACGCACAACGATTCGGCCGCGCAAAAAAAAACCGCCGGCGCGTGACGCGACCGACGGCGATCTTGCGTGAATGCGATGTCAGCGCGGCAGTTCGCTGCTACCCATGAGGTAGGCGTCGACCGAACGCGCGCACTGGCGGCCTTCGCGGATGGCCCAGACGACCAGGGACTGGCCGCGGCGCATGTCGCCAGCGGTGAAGACCTTTTCGACGTTGGTGCGGTAGTCGTCGGTGTTGGCGCGCACGTTGCCGCGGCCATCGCGATCCACGCCAAACGCGTCCAGCACATTCTGCACCGGCGACACGAAGCCCATGGCCAGCAGCACCAGGTCCGCCTTGATCTCGAACTCGGAGCCTTCGACCTCGCGCATCTTCATCTGGCCGGTGGCGTCGTCCTTGAACCATTCGACGCGTGAGCCGACCAGCTTCTCGACCTTGCCGTTGGCGCCCTTGAGCAGCTTGGTGGTCACAGACCAGTCGCGATCGCAGCCTTCTTCGTGCGAGGACGAGGTGCGCATCTTCAGCGGCCAGTACGGCCACGTCATTTCCTTGTTCTCGGACTCGGGCGGCTGGGGCATCAGTTCGAATTGCGTGACCGACGCGGCGCCATGGCGGTTGCTGGTGCCGACGCAGTCGGAACCCGTGTCGCCGCCGCCGATCACCACGACGTGCTTGCCCTTGGCCAGCGTCTGGTTGGTCAGGCGGTCGCCCGCCACGGCCTTGTTCTGCTGACGCAGGAAATCCATGGCGAAGTAGACGCCGTCGAGTTCACGGCCGGGAACCGGCAGGTCGCGCGGTGTTTCCGAACCGCCGCTCATCACGACAGCGTCGAATTCGGCCATCAGCGATTGCGGCGTGCGCACGGTCAGGCCGTCGGCCACCGGATCCTTCGGGCTGCCGACGTAGGTCGACGGCGCGAATTCCACACCCTCGGCTTCCATCTGCGAAATGCGGCGGTCGATCTGGTGCTTTTCGAGCTTGAAGTCGGGGATGCCGTAGCGCAGCAGGCCGCCGATGCGGTCGCTCTTTTCGAACAGCGTCACCGAGTGGCCGGCGCGCGCCAGTTGCTGCGCGCACGCCATGCCGGCGGGGCCGGAGCCCACGACGGCGACCTTCTTGCCCGTCTTGCGCGCCGGCACTTGCGGCGCGACCCAGCCTTCGGCCCAGCCTTTGTCGATGATCGCGTGCTCGATGGACTTGATGCCCACGGCGTCGCTGTTGATGTTCAAGGTACAGCCAGTTGTTGCGGGTTGGCTGCACGCCACATTTCACCCAATGCGCGGCGGTAATCCGTCGGCATGATCTTCACGAATTTGCCGCGCGACGCTTCCCAGTCGCCCAGGATCTCGCGGGCGCGGTAGCTGCCGGTGTAGCGGAAGTGGTCTTCCACCAGGCGGCGCAGGATGGACTCGTCCGTCTCGCGCTCACCGCCGCGCTGCGCGCTGTGCCAGATGTCGATGTTGTTCAGCGACTGCTGCTCGGCGTGCGGCACCACGGATTCCAGTTCCACCATCGACAGGTTCACGCGGTGCTTGAGCGTGCGATCCGGATCCCAGACGTACGCCACGCCGCCGGACATGCCCGCCGCGAAGTTGCGGCCGGTGGAGCCCAGCACCACGACGGTGCCGCCGGTCATGTATTCGCAGCCGTGGTCGCCCGTGCCTTCCACGACCGTCGCAGCGCCCGAGTTGCGCACCGCGAAGCGTTCGCCGGCGACGCCGTTGAAGAAGGCTTCGCCCGCCAGCGCGCCGTACAGCACGGTGTTGCCGGCAATGATGTGGTCGGGGCCGAAGCCGCGGAAGTCGTTGGGCGAGCGCACGATGATGCGGCCGCCCGACAGGCCCTTGCCGACGTAGTCGTTGCCTTCGCCCACCAGGTCCATCGTGATGCCGTGCGCGAGGAACGCGCCGAAGCTCTGGCCGGCGGTGCCATTGCACTGGATGTGGATGGTGTCGTCCGGCAGGCCGTCATGGCCGTAGCGCGAGGCCACGGCGCCGGACAGCATGGCGCCGATCGTGCGGTTGCGGTTGCGCACCGGCACGATGAACGAGACCTTTTCGCCACGCTCCAGCGCGGGCTTGCTGCGTTCGATCAGCAGGTGATCCAGCGCGCCCGCCAGACCGTGGTCCTGCTCTTCGGTCTGATGCACTTCGGCGTCGGACTGCGTCTGGTGGAACACGCGGGTGAAGTCCAGCCCTTGCGCCTTCCAATGCTCGACACCCGAACGCATGTCGAGCAGGTCGGCGCGGCCGATCAGGTCGTCGAACTTGCGGATGCCCAGTTGGGCCATGATCTCGCGCACTTCCTCGGCGATGAAGAAGAAGAAGTTCACGACGTGCTCAGGCTTGCCCTGGAATTTCTTGCGCAGGACGGGATCCTGCGTGGCCACGCCCACCGGGCAGGTGTTGAGGTGGCACTTGCGCATCATGATGCAGCCTTCCACGACCAGCGGCGCCGTGGCGAAGCCGAATTCGTCCGCGCCCAGCAGCGCGCCAATGACGACGTCGCGGCCGGTCTTCATCTGGCCGTCGGCCTGCACGCGGATGCGG
>DALZRX010000388.1:2300-4351 GCA_032015805.1 Achromobacter sp. | reverse complement strand
CAGGCCCACGGGCGCGCCGTGCGCCTGCATGGCTTCGGCGTAGCGCAGGCCCGCCAGCAGGTATTCCCGGTTGGCGCGGGTCGCGGCCGAGGCCAGCGGCTTGAGGTAGCGTGCCTCCCACCACGGCAGGATGTAGCTGCAGACCAGCGCCAGCGCGCAGCCCAGCAGCGTGTCGATGGCGCGTTCGCCGATCACGGACATGGACACGGTGCCCGGCGAGACGAAGTGGAACACCAGCACCACGAACAGGGTGTTGAAGATGGCGCTGGCCATGTAGTTGAGCTGCACCATGCTGTTGCCCATGATGCAGGCGCCAAGCAGGACGGCGAACAGGATGCCGGGCTCGTCGGTCACGTTGAACAGCAGCAGCGCGGCGATGCAGCCGAGCAGGGTGCCCATCAGCCGCCAGCCGTTGCGCTGGCGCGTCAACGCGAAGCCGGGCTTCATGATGATCACGATGGTCAGCATGATCCAGTAGTTGTGCGCCGAAAACTCGGGCGACAGCCAGCGGCTGGCCAGCGTCATGGCGATCGCGGCGGCCGCCGTCACGCGCAAGGCGTACCGAAAGTGCGGGGAATCCAGCCGCAGGTTGCTGGTCAGGAGGCCAAAGCGGAACTCCTGTCGCGAAATGAACCGCGTCAGCGACTTGTTGATGCGCAGCACGTCAGTGGGCTTGGCGTCGGGCGAGGCCGCGGTGTGGTCGGCCAGCCGGTCGACGATGCGCGCCGAATTGCGCAGGCGGCGCAACACCTGAACGATCAGCGCCAGCATCTCCGGATCGCGTTCGCCCAGGCCCTGCTGCTTGAGTTGCTCGATCTCGTATTCGATGGCGCGCAGCTCGGCCTTGGCGCTGCTGCGATACTGCACCTTGTGCCCGCGCGACACGTCCAGCGCGATTCGGTTCAGCTCCAGCGACATCTTCACCAGCGCGTCGCGCATGAAGATCAGGCAGTCGTTGCCAGCCAGTGTGCGCCGCAGCGCGGCGTAATCGGTGTGCGTGGCGACCAGCGTATCCAGCAGCTGCAGCATGTCCACGAACATGTTCCAGATCATCACGCGCTGGCGGTCCCCCAGGCCCTTGCCGCGGGGCAGTGCGCGCAGCACCATGTCGCGCGCGGCCTGGTGCTTTTCCGTCATGACGGACTGGCGTTGGATCAGGTTGCGGTACGCCTCGTCCAGATCCGAGGTTTCATCGTAGAAGTTTGCGCGCGCAGCCACATAGTCCGCGGTCGCAAACAGGGCGACCGACATGGCCTGCTGCTCTTCGCGCAGCCAGAACAGGCGCGAGAACCCCATGCTGAACACCACGTAGAACAGCGCGCCGCCCAGCGTGGCGGCGGCGTGGGACAGGACTTCGTGCGGCGCCAGCGGCGAATGCATGGTCAGCGTCATCAGCAGGAGGCCGGCAAAGCCGATCAGCCCGCCGCGCTTGCCGAACACGGTGAACATCGAATAGACGAAGCACTGCGCAATGACCACCAGCCAGATCAGCACCGGATGGGTGGACGCCAGCCCCGTGATGATGACGGTGATCGTGCCCAAGGCAGCGCCGCCCAGCATTTCATTCGTGCGGTGACGTTGCGGGCCGCCCGGCTGGTCGATGATGGCGAGGCATTGCGCGCCGAAGGTCGCCACCAGGCCCGTCGTGTAGTTGCCGAAGATTCCGCCCAGCACCAGCACGGGCAACAGCATGCCGACCCCCTGGCGCACCCCTCCGAAGAAGTAGTGGCTATAGAGGAAGCGGCGAATGCTGGCAATGCGCAAATCCATGGGCGGGGGCTCGGTTCTGGACGACGCAACAAGTATAGAGAGGCCGTTGAAGGTTTTGGGGCCGGATAGTTACCGAACCCTGCGCGCAACGGTCCGCAAAAGCCGATTTGCCACCTTTGACGCAACGCGGTAAATTGCTCCACTTGCTTCGGTCTGCCTATCCGATACCGGAGCGTTGATGCGAACGGCCAGGGTCACATCCCAGCCGTCCTGCAGCAAGTCTCACCTGCCGTTGGCCGCGCCACAAGCGTGTGTTGCCAAGGCTTCCATTTCGACCTCCA
>DALZRX010000388.1:948-2290 GCA_032015805.1 Achromobacter sp. | reverse complement strand
CACTGCGGCCATTGGCGAGGACGCCTTCCAGGAATGCGACACCGTCGGCATCACACGTCCCTGCGTCAAGCACAACTTCCTGGTGCGCGACGTCAAAGACCTGGCCGAAACCATGCGCCGCGCGTTCTACATTGCGCGCACGGGCCGTCCCGGCCCGGTGCTGGTGGATATCCCCAAGGACATCACCGTCGCGCAGTGCAAGTACGTGCCGCCCAAGGGCGAGATCTCGATGCGCTCCTATGCGCCCGTCAACAAGGGCCATCAGGGACAGATCAAGAAGGCCGTGCAGATGCTGCTGGCCGCCGAACGCCCCATGATCTACACCGGCGGCGGCGTCATCCTGTCGAACGCCGCGCCCGAGCTCAACAAGCTCGTGACGCAACTGGGCGCGCCCTGCACCAGCACCCTGATGGGACTGGGCGGCTATCCGGCCAGCAGCGGCCAGTTCGTGGGCATGCCCGGCATGCACGGCACCTACGAGGCCAACATGGCCATGCAGCACTGCGACGTGCTGCTTGCCATCGGCGCCCGCTTCGATGACCGCGTGATCGGCAATCCCAAGCACTTCGCGCAGAACGCCCGCAAGATCATCCACATCGACATCGATCCGTCGTCGATCTCCAAGCGCGTGCGCGTGGATGTGCCCATCGTGGGCAACGTCAAGGACGTCCTGGCCGACCTCAGCGCGCAGTTCGAGATCGCCGCCGCCGAGCACAAGCCGGCCCCGCTCGCCAAGTGGTGGGACCAGGTCGAGACGTGGCGCGGCAAGGAATGCCTGAAGTTCGCCAACTCGAACGAAGTCATCAAGCCGCAGTACGTGGTGGAAAAGCTCTGGGAAGTGACCGGCGGCGACGCCTTCGTCACCTCGGACGTGGGTCAGCACCAGATGTGGGCTGCCCAGTACTACAAGTTCGACAAGCCGCGCCGCTGGATCAACTCCGGTGGCCTGGGCACCATGGGTGTGGGCCTGCCGTACGCCATGGGCGTGCAGATGGCCAATCCGGGCAAGGACGTCGCCGTGATCACCGGCGAGGCCTCGATCCAGATGAATATCCAGGAACTGTCGACCTGCCACCAGTACCGCCTGACGCCCAAGATCGTGTGCCTGAACAACCGGTTCCTGGGCATGGTGCGCCAATGGCAGCAGATCGACTACGGCTCACGCTATTCCGAGTCGTACATGGATTCGCTGCCCGATTTCGTCAAGGTCGCCGAGGCCTACGGCCACGTGGGCCTGCGCATCGAGCGCCCGGCCGACGTCGAACCGGCGCTGCGTGAAGCGTTCGGCAAGCACAAGGAGCGCCTGGTCTTCCTGGACTTCATCACCGACCGCACCGAAAAC
>DALZRX010000388.1:0-938 GCA_032015805.1 Achromobacter sp. | reverse complement strand
GACCGTGGCGCCCACCGAGGACGCCACGCTGTCGCGCATGACCATCGTCACGACTGGTTCGGACGAAGTCATCGAACAGATCACCAAGCACCTGAACCGCCTGGTCGATGTCGTGAAGGTGGTGGACCTGACCGAAGGCGCCCACATCGAGCGCGAGCTGATGCTCGTGAAGGTGCGCGCCGTGGGCAAGGAACGCGAGGAAATGAAGCGCATGGCGGACATCTTCCGCGGCCGCATCATCGACGTCACCGACAAGTCCTACACCATCGAACTGACCGGGGTGCAGGAAAAAGTACAGGCCTTCCTCGAGGCCCTGGACCGCAGTGCCATCCTTGAAACCGTGCGCACCGGCGTGTCCGGCATCGGACGCGGTGAACGGATTTTGAAGATTTGACCGGCCTTCCAGGCCTGCCTCACCCTACATCTGAACAAACGAATATCCAAAATACTGGAATCTGGAGCACAACATGAAAGTTTTCTACGACAAAGACTGCGATCTGTCCCTCATCAAAGGCAAGACCGTTGCCATCATCGGTTACGGCTCGCAAGGCCATGCGCACGCGCAGAACCTGCATGAGTCGGGCGTGAAGGTCATCGTCGGCCTGCGCAAGGACGGCGCCTCGTGGAACAAGGCCGCCAACGCCGGCCTGGAAGTCAAGGAAGTCGCCGACGCCGTCAAGTCGGCCGACATCGTCATGATGCTGCTGCCCGACGAGAACATCGCCTCGGTCTACAACAAGGAAGTCCACGGCAACATCAAGGCGGGCGCCGCCCTGGCCTTTGCCCACGGCTTCAACGTGCACTACGGCCAGGTCGTGCCGCGCGAAGACATCGACGTCATCATGATTGCCCCGAAGGCCCCGGGCCACACGGTGCGCAACACGTACAAGCAGGGTGGCGGCGTGCCCCACCTGGTGGCCGTGTACCAGGACAAGTCG
>DALZRX010000387.1:0-4359 GCA_032015805.1 Achromobacter sp. | reverse complement strand
CGCGCAGGGGCTGCGGGCCGCTCGCCGGCTCCCGGTAATCGAAGCCGGGAAGGCCAAACGTCAGCGGGTCCTGCGCATCGGGACCGGCCATCAGCGCGGTCAACAGCATGGCGTCGCGCGTGTCGCGCGTCAGGGGACCCAGGGTGTCCAGCGTGGGCGACAAGGCCACGGCGCCGTGCAGACTGATCAGTCCGCGGGTGGTTTTCAGGCCGGTTATGCCGTTGAGCGCGGCCGGGATTCGGACCGAACCGCCGGTGTCCGAGCCCAACGCGGCAGGGGCAAGTCCCGCCGCGACGGCGACGCCGGATCCGCTGGATGAGCCGCCGGGCACGCGCGCGCGCTCCAGATCCCAAGGGTTGCGCGGTGTGCCCATGACGGGGTTCGTGCCCCAGCCGCCAAAGGCGAATTCGACCATGTGGGTCTTGCCCAGCATCACCATGCCCGCGTCCAGCAGCCGAGCGACGGCGGTGGCCGTGACGCCGCTGCGGCGTTCGCGCCAGGCTTCGGAGCCTGCCGTGGTGATTTGCCCCTGGATGTCGCACAGGTCCTTGATCGCCACCGGCACGCCATCCAACGGACTGAGCAGACCGTAGCCCGCCCGGCGGCGTGCATCGGCGGCTTCGGCGAGCCGCAGCGCGCCGGCATTGTCCACGCTGACGAATGCACCCAGCGCCGGATTGGCCTGGGCGATGCGGTCCAGAAAGTGCCGCGTCAATTCGACCGAACTGTAGCGGCCCTGCGCCAGACCGTCCGCCAGATCGCCCATCGTGGCAAATGCGATATCAGACATGTATTCCTCGGTGTGATGCCATGCATGTGCGGCTCGCTGTCCGGCTGCAGTCCTGCCTGCCTGACAGCCCGCCCGCAGGCGCATGTAAACCCGTCCGCCGCAAGGCGGCCGGCCTCGGGAAGTAGGGTGCATCGGCGCGGCCGTTTGGTCTATGCGCGCTTTCCCGCCCGCTTTGATGACAAAACGGCCCATGCGGATGCATGGGCCGTTGCGGTGTGCGGGGGCAATGGCGCGTCAGGGCGCGGGGAGCCGGATGCGATCAGAGAACGCCACGAATGCCGGCGATCCCGTGCGCCCCGTGCCGCAAGGCCTGCGAGACGGTCTGGGTGGACTGTCCGCCCAGGGCGAACACCGGAATGCCGGCGTCGCGGTTGCCTTCGACGAAGCCTTCCCAGCCGAGCGTCGGCGCGCCGGGATGGCTGGGCGTGTCCAGCACGGGGCCCAGCACGGTGAAGTCCGCGCCCAGTTCGCGCGCATGGACGACTTGGGCATTGTCGTGTGCGGACGCACCCACCAGCGCATGCTTGGGTAAATCCGGACGGGCCGACAGGCGCTGCGCGTCCGCCGTGCGCAGGTGCACGCCATCGGCTTCCTTCCACCAGGCGACGGGATGGATGCTGTTGACCAGCACGCGTGCGCCCGCAGCGCGGCAGCGCTTCAATACCTGTTGCAGCACTTCGTGCAGTGAACTGGCGCCCACGCCATCGGGCCATTGCGGTTCACGGAACTGCACGAGCTTCACGCCGCGGGCCAGCGCCGCTTCCAGGCGCCCGAGGAAGGGCGCGATGCCCGCGCGCGAGCCAATGGCGCTGATCCCGTACGCGGTGGGCAATTGCAGCCAGCGCAGCGGGGGCAGGGTGGCGGGCAGCAGGTCGCCCACCGAGGCCGCGTTGGCCGGATCCACCCATTCCAGCCGCTGGTTTTCAAGGCTTTGCGGCTCGCCTTCCCAGCCGGTGACGTGGCAGAACGCCAGGCGCACCGTCGTGTGCGGATAGACGTGCACGTACGTGACCCAGGGGCGCGACTGCGTGACACGGATGCCGATTTCTTCCTGCAGTTCGCGGGCCAACGCCTGCAGCACGGTTTCGCCGGGTTCGAGCTTGCCGCCGGGCAGTTCCCACCAGCCGGACCACGGCTTGCCTTCGGGCCGCTGGCCCAAAAGCAGCTTGCCGTCAGGACGCAGGATCAGGCCGGCGGCGACGTCGACGATCTTTTCAGACATGGCGGGCCGCCCAGTCGCGCGCAAACTGATAGGCCACGCGGCCCGACCGCGAACCGCGTTCGATGGTCCATTGCAGCGCCTCGGTACGCGAGGGTTCGATGTGCTGTTCAGGGCAGCCGAGTTCGCGAAGCCAGTGGTACACGATGTCCAGGTAGTCGTCCTGCTTGAACGGGTAGAACGACAGCCACAGCCCGAAGCGCTCGGAGAGCGAGATCTTTTCCTCGACGGTTTCGCCGGGATGGATCTCGCCGTCGGGCTGATGCTTGGCCTGCAGGTTTTCGCTCATGTATTCCGGCATCAGGTGGCGCCGGTTGGACGTGGCGTAGATCAGCACGTTGTCGCCCGAGGCCGACACCGAACCGTCCAGCACGGATTTGAGCGCCTTGTAGCCGGCCTCGCCTTCCTCGAAGGAGAGGTCGTCGCAGAACACGATGAAGCGCTCGGGCCGCGAGGCGACCAGCTCGACGATGTCGGCCAGGTCGCCGAGGTCGGACTTGTCGACTTCGATGAGCCGCAGGCCGCGGTCGCCGTAGGCAGCCAGCATGGCCTTGACCAGCGAGCTCTTGCCGGTGCCGCGGGCGCCGGTCATGAGCACGTTGTTGGCGGGCTTGCTTTCAAGGAACTGCAGCGTGTTGCGGTCGATGGTGGCCTTCTGGCGCTCGATGTGCTGCAGGTCATGCATGTCGATGCGCGAGACGTGACGCACGGCGTCCAGCCAGCCGCGCGCGCCGCGCTTGCGCCACCGGAACGCGTGCGCGGTCCAGTCGATCTCGGGCGTGGCGGGAGGCAGGAAGGCCTCGAGCTGCGCCAGCACGCGTTCGGCGCGCTGGATCAGGGAGGTGAACTCGGTAGCCGTCATGGTGGATCAGGAGCGGTAGTCGGCGTTGATCGACACGTACTCGTGCGAGAAATCGCAGGTGTAGACCGTGTCGCTGACCTGGCCGCGGCCCAGCGCGATGCGCACCGAGATCTCGGCCTGCTTCATGACGCGCTGGCCGTCGGCTTCCTGGTAGTCGGGATTACGGCCGCCGTTTTTGGCCACCAGCACGTCGTCCAGCCACAGGCGGATGTTGGACACGTCCAGGTCGTCGATGCCGGCATAGCCGACGGCGGCCAGGATGCGGCCCAGGTTGGGGTCCGACGCGAAGAAGGCGGTCTTGACCAGCGGCGAATGCGCAACGGCGTACGCGACCTTCAGGGCTTCTTCGGTGGTGCCGGCTTCTTCGACGCGGATGGTCATGAACTTGGTGGCGCCCTCGGCGTCGCGCACGATCTTGGTGGCGAGCTCGAGCGCGGCGGCCGTCAGGGCCTGGCGCACGGCGGCGTAGGCGGCATCCGATTCGCTGTTGACGTTGACGCCCGATTTGCCGGTGGCGGCGATGATGAAGGAGTCATTGGTGGAGGTATCGCCGTCGACCGTGATGCGGTTGAACGAGGCGTCGGCGATTTCCACGGCCAGCTTGCGCAGCAGCGGTTGCGCGATGCCCGCGTCGGTCGCCAGGAAGCTCAGCATGGTGGCCATGTTGGGACGGATCATGCCGGCGCCCTTGCTGATGCCGGTGAAGGTGACCGTCTTGCCGTCGATCTGCACCTTGGCCGAGGAGATCTTGGGCAGCGTGTCGGTGGTCATGATGCCGTGGGCGGCGCTGGACCAGTGGTCGGCGGCCAGGTCGGCGATGGCGGCGGGCAGGCCGGCGACCAGGCGGTCCAGGGGCAGGGGCTCAAGGATGACGCCGGTGGAGAACGGCAGGATCTGGGATGCGGGCACGCCCATCAGCTTGCCCAGTGCGTCGCAGGTGTCCTTGGCTTTTTTCAGGCCTTCCTCGCCGGTGCCGGCGTTGGCGTTGCCGGTGTTGATGACCAGCGCGCTGATCGGGCCGCCGGCGGCCAGGTGGGCCTGGCAGACCTGCACCGGGGCGGCGCAGAAGCGGTTGCGCGTGAAGACGCCCGCCACGCTGGTGCCTTCGGCCAGGCGGAAGACCGTCAGGTCACGCCGGTTGGCCTTGCGGATGCCAGCCTCGGTGACGCCGATTTCTACGCCGGCAACAGGAAAAATTTCGGACTCGGAGGGGATCTGCAGGTTAACGGCCATGACTTCGTCTCTTGGAGTGAGCGGGACGGAACCGCCGCCAGGCACGGCGGCGTGCGGGAAAGCTTCGTATTATCCCACCGGATCCGGTGGCGGTGGCCGGCCCCCTCGGCAACCCGAGGGGTCCGCGGCGGCGTCAGGGCCCGATGCGCATTGCCGCCACGTCGAGCACGCCGGCCTCGCGATTGCTCAGCACCTTGCGTACCGTGCCGTCGGGCGCTTGCAGCACCGACTTGCCGGCAGGGACGTCTTCGCCGC
>DALZRX010000386.1:0-4363 GCA_032015805.1 Achromobacter sp. | reverse complement strand
GCGCCGGACGCCAGCCAGCCGCGCGGCCTGCGCGACCGCGCCATGCTCGAGACGCTGTACGCCACGGGATTGCGGGTGTCCGAACTGGTCGGCGTGCGCGCCCTGGACGTCAGCCTTAACGAAGGCGTGGTGCGGGTGGTGCAGGGCAAGGGCGGCAAGGATCGTCTCGTGCCGCTGGGCGCCGAGGCCGCACACTGGATCTCGCAGTATCTGAGCTCGGCCCGTCCCGAACTGGCGGCGGGCCGTGTCAGCGACGCGCTCTTCATCACCAGCCGCGCCGAGGCAATGTCGCGGCAGGCGTTCTGGCAACTGGTCAAGAAATACGCGGTGCTCGCCGGCGTGCATGCGCCACTGTCGCCCCATGTGCTGCGCCACGCCTTTGCCACCCATTTGCTGAATCACGGCGCCGACCTGCGCGTGGTGCAGATGCTGCTGGGCCACGCCGACATATCCACCACGCAGATCTATACGCACGTCGCGCGCGAGCGCCTGAAGGCGTTGCACGCGGCCCATCATCCCCGCGGCTAGCGGCCGCCCGTCATCTCTCTCTGTCAACCGGCATTCCCATGAGCAAAGCCCGCCACGTATCCGAGACGCCCGCCACCCAGTTTCTCAAGCAGCACAAGGTGACCTTCACCGAACACACCTACGACTATGTCGATCACGGTGGCGCGGGCGAAGCCGCCCGCCAGCTTGGCCTGGATCCCCACGCGGTGGTCAAGACGCTGGTGATGGAGGATGAATCGGCCAAGCCGCTGATCGTGGTCATGCATGGCGACCGCGAGGTTTCCACCAAGAATCTGGCGCGCCAGGCCGGGGTGAAAAAGGTCGAACCCTGCAAACCCGAGGTCGCGCAGCGCCATTCCGGCTATCAGGTGGGCGGCACGTCGCCTTTTGGCACGCGCAAGAAGATGCCGGTCTGGGTGGAGGCCGAGGTGCTCGAGTACCCGGTGGTCTACATCAATGGCGGGCGGCGCGGCTATCTGGTGGGAATTGATCCGAAGGTGCTGGTGGACCTGCTGGGCGCGCGCCCCGTGACGGTCGCGCTGGAGTAGGGGGCGTTTCTGGGTGGTATCCCTTTTGGGTGGTATCCCGTTACCACCCGGCCCGCCGGTCCGGTGGGCACAATGGGACAAGAAGACCAAGAGCCGGAGCCCGAACCGCAGGGGCAGTACCGGACGCCACCCTCATTCCAAGGAGACGAACATGAGCAAGAGACTGTTGATGCTGGTCGGCGACTACGCCGAAGACTACGAGACCATGGTGCCGTTCCAGACGCTGCTGACCGTGGGACACACGGTGCATGCGGTCTGCCCCGACAAAAAGGCCGGCGACACGGTCGCCACGTCGATCCATGATTTCGAGGGCGCGCAGACCTACACGGAAAAGCGCGGCCACAACTTCACGCTGAACTACGATTTCGACCGCGTCGAGCCTTCGTCCTACGATGGCCTGGTGATCCCGGGCGGACGCGCGCCCGAATACCTGCGCCTGAACGAAAAGGTGCTGGACATCGTGCGTGACTTTGCCAAGGCCAACAAGCCCATCGCGGCCGTCTGCCACGGCGCGCAGATCTTGGCGGCCGCCGACGTGCTGAAGGGCAGGACCTGCTCGGCCTATCCCGCGTGCGCCCCGGAGGTGCGGTTGGCCGGTGGCACTTATGCCGAGATTGCGGTCGACCAGGCCTACACCGACGGCAACCTGGTGTCGGCGCCGGCCTGGCCCGCCCATCCGGCTTGGATGGCGCAATTCCTGGCGGTGCTGGGCACGAAAATCACGCATTGACGTCCTGCCGCGTGCGGGCGCGCCGAGCGCCTTGCGCTGTGCGGCAGGCCTGGCGTTAATGACAAGGCGCCTGGGACGGCGAGTTCCGCCCCAGGCGCCTTGTCTTACGGACGTCTGTCCGTAGACGGCTTTCAGGCGAAGTCGAGCACGATACGGCCTTCGATCTGGCCCTTCTTCATGCGGTCGAACACGCTATTGATGTTCTCCAGGCTTTCCGTGGCGACGGTGGCGTGGACCTTGCCCTCTTCGGCAAACTGCAGCGATTCCTGCAAGTCCAGCCGCGAACCGACGATGGAGCCGCGCACGGTCACGCCGTTGAGCACCATGTCGAAGATCGACAGCGGAAAATCTCCCGGCGGCAGACCGTTCAGCGAAATCGTGCCGCCCCGGCGCACCATGCCCAGCGCCTGCTCGAAGGCCTTGGGCGACACCGCGGTGATCAGCGCGCCATGCGCGCCGCCGATCTCCCGCTTCAAGTAGGCTGCCGGGTCGGTGGTCATGGCATTGACGGTGACTTCGGCGCCCAGCCGGCGTGCGAAATCCAGCTTGGCGTCGTCGACATCCACTGCGGCAACGTTCAGGCCCATCGCCTTGGCGTACTGCACCGCCATGTGGCCCAACCCGCCGATGCCGGAGATGACGACCCAGTTGCCGGGCCGCGTGTCCGTCATTTTCAGGCCTTTGTACACGGTGACGCCGGCGCACAGCACCGGCGCCACGTCGACAAAGCCCACGTTCTTAGGCAGCAGACCCGCGTAATCGGCAGCCGCCAGGGCGTATTCGGCGAAACCGCCGTTGACGGAGTAGCCCGTGTTCTGCTGCTGCTCGCAAAGCGTTTCCCAGCCGCCCAGGCAGTGCTCGCAATGTCCGCAGGCCGAGTACAGCCAGGGGATGCCGACGCGATCGCCTTCCTTGACGTGCGTCACGCCGGCGCCGACGGCGACGACATGGCCTACGCCCTCGTGGCCAGGAATGAAGGGGGGATTCGGTTTGACGGGCCAGTCGCCTTCGACGGCGTGCAGGTCCGTGTGGCAGACGCCGCAGGCCTGGATCTTGACGAGGAGTTCTCCGGGGCCTGGGCGCGGTACTTCGACTTCTTCGATTGCCAGGGGTTTGCCAAATGCGCGTGCAACTGCGGCCTTCATGGTCTTGTCCATCACTACCTCCGAAGTCTGATCAGTTTCACTATGCTCGAACGCTTGGGCGTTCGAGACCATGATGTACATCAATCAGCGCTGGAAGGGGAGTGGCTTGAACTGTCCCCGTGTGGGCGCGCGCGCGGGATCGCACGGCTGCATCGGTGGCGGGGCCATATTGCAGGGCGCGCGGCTATCGTCGTACAGTCGATCGAGGCGCGCCGGTCCCGGCAGCGTGTTGCCGATGTCCAGGAGCTCCCATGTGTGAAATCTTCATTCGCGCCACTGAGCATTCATATGCCTGCGAAACCCGGTCCTTGCGCCTGCACGGCGTGGCGACCAGCCTGCGGCTCGAGCACCTGTTCTGGCAGGTGCTTGAGGAGATAGCCGGCCGCGACGGAATGCGCGTCACGCAACTGATCGAACGGCTCTACGACGAACTGGTCGAATACCGCGGCGAGGCCGCCAACTTCACGTCGTTTCTGCGCGTCTGCTGCCTGCGGTATCAGGTTCTGCAGGCCGAAGGCCGCATCCCGCGAGACGCGGGCGTGCCGATCCAGTCGCTCAACGCGCAGGTCGTCCTGGATGGGTTGCCGCCGTCGCTTTGCGACGCCCGGCCGATCCCCGCCAAGCGCCGCGCGGCTTAGTCCGCCGGGCCAAATCCATGAAAAAGGGCCCGATGCGAGTCGGGCCCTGTCTGATGCGGCAGGCGGCGGTCAGGCCGCCATCAGCCGCCGGCGCCAATCGACGCCATGGCCACTTCGCTCTGCACGATGCGGCGGATGCGCACCGCATCGCCGATGCGTGAAAGCTTGCCTTGCGAATCCAGCAGCACGATGGCCAGATCACGGCCGTTGATGCGCGCCAGCATCACCAGGCATTCGCCCGCTTCATTGATGTAGCCGGTCTTGGACACCTTGATGTCCCAATCCGGCTTGCGCACCAGCAGGTTGGTGTTGCGGAACGTCTGCGTACGGTTGTTGATCTCGACCTCGTACTCCGTATCGGTGGAGTAGCGATGGATCAGCGGACGCTGCGACGCCGCGCGCAGCAGGCGCGCCAAGTCATGCGGCGACGACACGTTGTTGCTGGACAGGCCGGTGGGCTCGATGAACCGGGTGCTGGTCATGCCCAGCGACTGGGCCTTGGCGTTCATGGCGGCCACGAAAGCGGGCAGGCCGCCCGGATAGTGGCGGCCCAGCGCGTTGGCGGCGCGGTTTTCCGATGACATCAGCGCCAGATGCAGCATGTCGCCGCGCGACAGCTTGGTGCCCACGCGCAGCCGGGACGTCGTGTGCTTGAGTTCGTCGACATCGTCGTCGGTGATCTCGAGCATTTCGTCCATCGGCAGGTTGGCGTCGACGACAACGACGGCGGTCATCAGCTTCGAGATGGAAGCGATGGGGCGCACGACGTTCTCGTTCTTGGCGAAGATGACCGTG
>DALZRX010000385.1:0-4379 GCA_032015805.1 Achromobacter sp. | reverse complement strand
CGTGATGCGCCGTCCCGAGCCGCCGCCCACTGCGCTGCCCGTGACGGCGCCTAGGGCGCCGCCCGCGATGACGCCCAGTCCCGAAGTCTGGCTGGCCTGGATGGTGACGGGCCGCACGCCGATCACATAGCCCAGGGTCACGGTCTGCGCGCGTTGCGCCTGGTCGAAGGTGTAGACGCGCGACGAGGCGGACGGATTGGCGCACCCCGCAAGAACAGTCGCCAGGCCGAGGACGCCGGCTGCGGCGAGAAGAGTCAGGGGGCTACGCGTGGCAACCTGCTGAAGCTTGAGCATGATGGATTCTCCGGTACGACGGAATGGGAAATGCCGGGCTTAGCGCGGCTGGGCCGGCGAGACCGCGGGCGCGGGTGCAGCCGCAGCCGGCGGCTGGGCGCTGGTGCGCATGAACTTTCCATTCGCATCGAAACCGCCAATTGCGCGGCCATTGAAGAACACGACGCGCCGCGCGGTCCACTGCGGCTGCTCGGGCCCGACCTGGTCGTAGCCCGCCACCTCGAAGTCGTATTCCCAACCGGATAGCGGCTTGCCATCCTCGCCCGTCACGGTGGTCTTCTTTACGGATTCCGCATATCCCTTGTCGCGATAGCTGACATACCGGGTGGGCGGCATGGAATCCCGCATTGTCGACATGTACTGGTACAGGTCTTCTTCGCTGGGCGGCGTGCCGTATTTGGCCAGGTCGTTCTTCGTCGCGACGGTGCCGGCGCAACCGGCCAGCACGCACGTGGACAGGACAAGAAATAGCCTTTTCATCTGAATTGCTCCTAAGTACGCGTTCACGCCCGGCCCGCAGGCACACGGCAGCCAGCCGGGTGGCGACTGGAAAATCGTCAGGAGGTGGTACCGGACTGGCGGCCGGCGGCCCCACGGAAGGCGGATCGCAGCAGGCTGAGAAGGAAGCCTCCCGTCAACATGCCCAGGATGTAGACGCCGATGACGAGAACCGACGTCGGCAAGGTGATGGTGGATGTCCAGAGCGTCAGGGTGACGGAATCGAAGTTCTGGACCTTGAAGGAAAGAACGACTGCCGTAAGCAACACTATCAATACGATGTACAGGTATCTCATGGGGCACCTTTCGTATCTGCTGGCTTAGTCGCCCCGAAGCCGCCGGGGGGCCTGTGGTGCGGAAAACTATGCCACTCATCCGGCGGGAAAACAAGAAAAACAGGGTCGCTTGTTCACCGCCGCAATCAGGCACAGAATGTCTGTCGCCGCGAAAGCGGCAATGTGTGGCCGGCCCATCGATGAATAGCCGCGTCCCGCGGTCTATTTCTTTGGGCTGCTTATAGGGGACACCTCATGGAAGCGATCAAGGATTGTTGCATGGCTGGGCACCCTCTGGACCTGGGGCGGCGGTCGTGGCTGAAGGCGGGTGTGGGCGCGGGAACCGCCGCGATGATGTCGGGCGTGGCGCTGGCCCCAAGCGATGCGCGGGCGGCATCGTTGACGCAGGCGCAGCGCGACGCGATGACGCCAGACCAGGTGATAGACATGATGAAACGGGGCAATGCGCGCTTTCGCGCGGGCAAGCCTCAGAAGCACGATTATCTTGCACAGAAGCGTTCCAGCGCGCTCGGTCAGTTCCCGGCGGCTGTCATCCTGAGCTGCATCGATTCGCGCGCGCCCGCAGAGATCATCCTAGACACGGGCATCGGCGAAACCTTCAACGGACGGATCGCCGGGAACATTTCCAACAACGACCTGTTGGGCAGCATGGAATTTGCGTGCGCGGCGGCCGGCGCCAAGGTGATCCTGGTGATGGGACATACCGCGTGCGGCGCGGTGGCCGGGGCGATCGACAATGTCCAGCTTGGCCATCTGACCGGGTTGCTGGAGGTCATCAAGCCCGCAGTCGAGGCGACGAAGTACTCGGGCGACCGAAGCGGCAAAAACGGCCAATTCGTGGACGCCGTGGCGCGGACCAACGTGCTGCTCACGGTCGACGCCATCCGCAAGAACAGTCCGATCCTGGCGGGTCTGGAAAAGGAAGGAAAAATCAAGATCGTCGGGTCGATGTATGACCTGGGCAACGGCATGCTGACCTTCCTGGCCTAGCGGAGGTCGGGCGGCTGATGCCCTGCAGGGGGCACGCGAAAGCCGCTCCCGCATCGATCCCTGCCCGCCCTGCCCTTATGGCATCCGGCTAAGGCTATAGACGGAGGCCGGCGGCAGGTTCAGCGGCACGAAGCGCACGCGCCGCGCATGAAGTCCACAGTCCTCGAGCACCCGCGCCGAGATCGGGCATTTCACGCCATACGTGAAGAAATGCATCGATCCGCCCGGGTGCATCGCTTCAAACACGGCAGTAAGCAGCTTGTGATGATGCGCGCCGCTCATGTTCCGTAGCGGCAGGCCGCAAATGGCCGCCCCTATTCCGTGCAGCTCTGGGTGGTTGTCGCGTGACAGATCCTGAGCCGGCACTTGCAGGACGGCCGCTTCGGGAAACTGGGAGCGCAGGCTGGAGCTCATGTCGGAGTCCTGCTCCACCAGGACCAGGCTGGACGGCGCGACGCCCTTGCGCAGCATTTCGCGCGTGAAGACGCCCGTCCCGCACCCCAGCTCGAGCACCTTGCCGGCCCGGGGCTGGATCGACTCGGTGATGGCGGCTGCCAGCGCGGCGCTAGAGGGCGCCACCGCACCGACCGCCGCCGGGTTGGAAAGCAGCGCCTTGACGAACTGCTTACGTTCTTTCAGCCAGTTCATGGCTGGGCTGGCGGATGACTTGTGCCGGGAAAAGGTCTTGGTGGGCGGCAAGGAAAACATCGATGCGTCTATCTCCGGAGGGGCGACATTGTCAGAGAGACCTTACCTGCGCGGGGTGGACGGGACCGGCAACGGTGCGTAAGCACCCCTATCATTTGGCGAGCGGCCCAGAGCACCGGGGGCGGTGTCGACCCAGGCCTGGCGGGCGGGTCACACACACGTCGTGCTGCGCTTGCATGCATTTTGCAACAAGGCCATGCGGACAGGCAGCGGCCATTTGCCAGGCGATTTTGCGGGAAGCGCGCGCCGGCGCCTATCGCCCAAACGGAGACATCCCTCGGGCGGCCGCTCACGAAAAAAAGGCCGTACCGATCAATTTCGGATACGGCCTGGTGTTGCCTGGCTAGATCAGGCGCGAGGTTTTACACCCCGACGACCGACACCGCCTTGGTGACGAGGTACGATTCCAGCGCCTCGGGACCGCCTTCGGAGCCGTAGCCGGAATCCTTCACGCCGCCGAACGGCAACTCGGCCGAGGGGGTCGCCGGCTGGTTGACCCACAGCATGCCGACTTCCAGACGGCGCGAAAGCTCGTGCACCGTCTTGATCGACCGCGTGAAGCCATAGGCGGCCAAGCCGTAAGGCAGGCGGTTGGCCTCCTTGATGGCTTCATCCAGGGTTTCGAAGCTGCGGATCGCCGCGATGGGACCAAACGGCTCTTCGTTGAAAATATCGGCTTCGAGCGGCACGTCGGTGAGGATCGTCGGGGCAAAGAAGTTGCCCGCGCCGCCCACGCGCTGCCCGCCGGTCGCCAGGCGCGCGCCCTTCTCGGCAGCGTTCTTGACGATCTTGTCCATGGCCGCCAGACGGCGGTCATTTGCCAGGGGACCGAGCGTGGTGCCTTCGGTCAGGCCGTCGCCCAGCTTGAGCTTTTCGGCATGGGCCACGAAAGCCTGCTCAAAGGCGGCCTTCACGTTCTTGTGCACCAGGAAGCGGGTCGGCGAGATGCAAACCTGCCCGGCATTGCGGAACTTCGCGCCGCCCGAAGCCTTGACCGCCAGCTCGACGTCCGCGTCCTCGGCCACGATCACCGGGGCGTGACCGCCCAGTTCCATCGTGACGCGCTTCATGTGGCGGCCCGCCAGCGCGGCCAGTTCCTTGCCGACCGGCGTGGAGCCGGTGAAGGTGACCTTGCGGATGATCGGATGCGGAATCAGGTAGCTGGAAATCTCGGCCGGCGAGCCAAACACCAGGCCCAACACCCCTTTGGGGATGCCAGCGTCCACAAAGCAGTTCAGCAGCGCGGCCGGCGAGGCGGGCGTTTCCTCGGGAGCCTTCACCAGGAAGGAGCAGCCCGTGGCCAGGGCCGCGCCCAGCTTGCGCACGATCTGATTGACCGGGAAGTTCCAGGGCGTGAACGCCGCGACCGGGCCGACCGGCTCCTTGATGACCAACTGCTGGGCTGCCGGGTTGCGCGACGGCACGATACGGCCGTAGACGCGCAGGGCCTCGTTGGCGAACCAGTCGATGATGTCCGCGCCCGCCAGCACTTCGCCGCGCGCTTCGGCAAGCGGCTTGCCCTGCTCTTGCGTCAGCAGGCGCGCCACGTCGTCCGCACGCTCGCGCAGCAGGACGGCGGCCTTGCGCATGACC
>DALZRX010000384.1:0-4387 GCA_032015805.1 Achromobacter sp. | reverse complement strand
GGCCGCGCGGCGCCGTGGCCGTGCCCGGCGTTGCGGGCGCCACCAAGGGCCGCGCCGTCATGCCGGACTGGATCTGGTTGACAGCGGCGTAATCCTGCGGACCGCCAGCCTGCGTCCAGCCGATCAGCCAGCCCATCGAGGTCGGGCTGCGGATCACGTCCACGCCGGCCGGCAGGGTGCCGTTCCAGTGCGGTCCGACGATGGCGAAGGATTGCGCGCCGTGACCATTGGTGCGGGTGCCGCGCGAAGCAAAGACATCACTCCACATGTCCAGCGCCGACAGCACGGTGTAGCGTCCGCCGGTGTCCGGCAGGTTGATGATGAGCGGGGCGCGCGAGACGTCGAACCACAGGCTGGAATACAGCGCGTCGGCGCTGGGCCACGGCGCATCGGCGGCGCGCGGATCCGGGAAAGCCGCCTTGTGACCGAACTGGTTCATCGGCGCCTTGCCGTCCAGCGGGCTTTGCACGCCGGTGGCCTGGCGGCGCGCCAGTTCCATGAGCACCATGGGGTAGGCATAGACGTAGGCGTCGATGGCGGTGTCGCGCAATTCCGCCTCGTTCATCCGCGGCGCGGCAGCCTGGCCGGCGGGGTAAGGCGTCTCGGACACCAGGCGCAGCGTGGGTTGCGGCGATTGAGCCTGGGCGATGTTCAGAAAGCAGACGCTGAGCGCGCCGGCGAGCGCAGCCGTCGACAGCCGGCGGGTAGCGGTAGGTATACGCATGCAAGGCTCCTTCTTGATTTTGTTTGCAATCGAGCCGCCGCGCGGGACTTGCCAGTGAGGGCAAGCCGCTCTGGCGCGGCACCTCGGGATGACGCTCAATCAGGATAGGGCCGAAGTCTGCAACAAGGTGCTAGCCAGAAGTTTCAAGGCGAAACCTGCAGCTTGGCCACAGATGCGCATGAAAAAGCGCGCCTTCATAGGGCGCGCCGGGTAATACAAGGCCCGCGCGCGCTGCAGCCGCGCGCGTAACAAGCCTTAACGGTGTTTGAAGTCAGGTTTGCGCTTTTCGGTGAACGCGGCCATGCCTTCCTTCTGGTCTTCGGTGGCGAAGAGCGAATGGAACACGCGGCGTTCGAACAGCAGGCCTTCATTGAGCGAGCCTTCGAACGCGCGATTGACGCATTCCTTGGCCATCATGACCGACGGCAGCGACATGGAGGCGATGACGGTTGCGGCGTCCAGTGCTTCTTCGAGCAACTTGTCGGCGGCAACCACGCGCGAGACGAGACCGGCGCGTTCCGCCTCCTCGGCGCCCATCATGCGAGCGGTCAGCGCCAGATCCATGGCCTTGGCCTTGCCCACGGCGCGCGGCAGGCGCTGCGTGCCACCGGCGCCAGGGATGACGCCCAGCTTGATCTCGGGTTGGCCGAACTTGGCGGTATCGGCCGCGATGATGATGTCGCACATCATGGCGAGCTCGCATCCGCCGCCCAACGCGTAGCCACCCACCGCGGCGATCACGGGCTTGCGGATGCGCTTGAGCGTTTCCCAATTGCGCGTGATGTATTCGCTGCCGTACACGTCCATGTAGGACCAGTCTTTCATGGCGCCGATGTCAGCGCCCGCGGCGAAGGCCTTTTCGCTGCCGGTGATGACGACGCAGCCGATGTCGGGATCGGCCTCGAACGCCAGCAGCGCGGCGCCAAGTTCGTCCATGAGCTGATCGTTCAGCGCATTGAGCGCCTTGGGACGATTCAGCGTCAGCAGGCCGACTCGGCCCCGGGTTTCGACCAGTACAAACGACTCGCTCATGAATGTCTCCGGTAATAAGATATGAGCATGAAAAAAACTGATGACGTACCGCCCATACTTTACCGCCTTGCGCCACACGATCCCGCGGGCCACCGCTACCGGATAACCCTTACCATCGCCTCGCCCTCGCCTGCCGGCCAACGCCTGTCGTTGCCGGCCTGGATTCCGGGCAGCTACCTGATCCGCGACTTTTCACGCCAGATCGAGTCGCTTGCCGCGCACTCGGGAACGCGGCGCGTGAATGTCGACAAAATAGACAACCACACCTGGCAGGCCGCGCCTTGCGATGGCCCGCTGCGCGTCGAGTACACGGTCTACGCCTGGGACCTGTCGGTGCGCGGCGCGCACCTGGACGAGACGCACGGTTTTTTCAACGGCACGAGCGTGTTCCTGCGCGTGCACGGCCAGGATCACGAACCCTGCCTGGTGGACCTGGCGCCGCCGCGCGGCATCGACGGCTGGAAGGTCTACACGAGCCTGCCCGAAGCCGCGGGCCACAAGGGCGCGGCGCGGCGTCACGGCTTCGGCCTGTACCTGGCGCCGGACTATGACGCGCTGATCGACCACCCGGTCGAAATGGGCACGCCGCAGGTGTCACGCTTCGTGGCGCATGGCGCCGAGCACGAGCTGGTGTTCACCGGCGTCGCACCGAACCTGGACCTTGCGCGCATCACGGAAGACGTCAAGAAAATCTGCGAAACGCAGATTGCGTTCTTCGAACCGCGCACCAAGCGCGCGCCCTTCCTGGACAGCGCCGACCGCTATGTCTTCATGACGATGGTGACGGGCGATGGCTACGGGGGCCTGGAGCATCGCGCAAGCACGGCGCTGATGACGGCACGCAAGGATCTGCCGGTGTTGGGCCAGCAAGGCCAGGGCGAAGGCTACCGAGGATTTCTCGGCCTGGTGAGCCACGAGTATTTCCATACCTGGAACGTGAAGCGCATCAAGCCCGACGTCTTCGCGCCGTACGACCTTTCGCAGCCGGACCTGACGCGCCTGCTGTGGGTGTTCGAAGGCTTTACGTCCTACTACGACGATCTGCTGCTGCTGCGCTCGGGCGCGATCACGCGCGCGGATTACCTGCGCCTCCTGGCCAAGACGATCACCAGCGTGGCCCGCACGCCGGGCCGCCACAAGCAATCAGTGGCCGAGAGCTCGTTCGATGCGTGGACGCGCTATTACAAGCAGGACGAGAACTCGCCCAATGCGCTGGTGAGCTACTACACCAAGGGCGCGCTGGTGGCATTGGGCCTGGACCTGCTGATCCGCGAGAAGTCCTCCGGCGCGCATTCGCTGGACGACGTGATGCGTCTGCTATGGGACCGCTACGGCCGCGACTTTTACCGCGGCAAACCGCAAGGCCTGCCGGAAGACGGCCTGCCCGCGCTGATCGAAGAAGCAACCGGCGTGGATACGCGCCGCTTCATCGCCCGCCATGCGTACGGGACGGCGGATGTGCCGCTTGCCGAGTTGCTTGAGACACAGGGCGTGAAGCTGCAATGGAAAGCCTCGGCCAACATTCCGACGCTGGACGTTCGAACGCGCAAGCAAGGCGAGTCGCTGATGCTGGCGACGGTGATCGAAGGCGGCGCCGGACATAAAGGTGGATTGTCCGCTGGCGACGTGCTGGTCGCGATTGACGGACTGCGGGTGGATGCGCCGGCTGGGTTGGAGTTGTTGTTGGCGCAGTACAGGGCCGGGGATCGCGTAACGGTGCATGTGTTCCGGCGGGATGAATTGCGGGAGTTCCGGGTGAAGTTGAGTGGGCCGGAGGCTTCTGAGTGTGTGTTGAGTTGAGCGTTGAGTTTTGAATTGGTTGGATTGTGGGGCTTGCGGAGGTGTGAGTTCTTGCGACGCCCGGCGCGTCGTGGGCCTGGGGTGGGCGGGGCTCCGATTGCGGTCCGGAGCCTTCGCTCCGGACTACCCCGTCCTCAACCTCGTCCGCCTTCGGCTCCCTTCGGTTTCCGTCGGGCGCATCTAAACGCCCCGCCCACCCCAGGCCCACGCCACACCGGGCTCTGGTGGTTTGATCTTCGCGCACGTTGGGGCGAGTCGGGTTCTTTAGGTTCTTGCCAGCAGCGGAGTGGGAGAGGAGCGTCTTGCGGGGCCCGCCCCCGGCCCGGCCGCGCGGGCGGCCTTCGGGGGCTTACGCGGCGTCTTGCGTCGTGACGATGACGCTTCGCGCGTGGCTGCGAGACTCAAGTTTTAGCTAGCGCTCAAGCACAGTCGCCACTAATCGTCGTTTGAACCCGTATGCCCGATGGGCGGCGCGAACAGATCGCCAAGCTGTGACAGCTCGCCGCCGCGCCGCCCATCACCGCCCCTCCCCCCCTGACGGCGGCTCATCAGCAAGCCAATCACCACCAGCGCGAAGCGAACGCCGTCACGACGACCAGACGCCCATATGCCGATTGCCGCCGCCCGGGCGGCAGCAATTCGGCGACCCCGCAAATCCCCTGCCCCGTCCACAGGTCTTACAGCGCCGCAAACCAAAGACCTTCGTAGCACGGCGTCGCGGTCACCGTGGGTGCGAGCGCCGTCGATGCGCCCGAGGGAATCTGAAGGGAAGGCCGAAGGCCTGGACGAAGATGACGACGGGGCAGTCCGGAGCGAAGGCTCCGGACCGCA
>DALZRX010000383.1:583-4388 GCA_032015805.1 Achromobacter sp. | reverse complement strand
AGCAGCTCACTTGTAATGAGAAGGTCGAGGGTTCGATTCCTTTCACCGGCACCACAGCAATACTCAAGAAGGCCGATTCCGCGCGAATCGGCCTTTTTGTTTGCGCGGCCAGAGTGACCGCTTTTATTGCTGACGTGACGAAGTACAACGCCCCCCCGAGCTCCCGTCTGATTTTCAGCCGATCTGGCGCGAGAACCAGTTCTCGAACATGGCCGCCAGCTAAACTTTTGTCACTCTCAGACTGAGGAAGCCGGGCGGCATGGACTCGAATCATCTTCCGGGCGCGCAGAAAAAGCGCGTCTGGCAAAAGAAGTGGCCGCGAGAAGTGCTATTCAACGGTCCGCCGATAATCGTGGCCGGGTCTGCCGCGGCGAAGAGCTGGCGCGAGCCGATATTCGATCCGTGGATTTTCGGCCTCGCGGCCGCCGCGTGCCTCTGGCTACTCATTGCGACAATGGTTCGTGTCGTGACGGCACGCGCCGAAGACATCAACGACGGTCCTGACGTTGTCCACGAAGGTCTTTACGCAGCCGTATCAACGGTCCAGATCATGCTGTCCGAATGGTGCGCCAAACGTCAATGCGGCGGCGACATCCGTGCCACTTTTCATCGTGTGGTACCGCCCATCCGGGAGCCGCGAGAGATAGAGCAGATCGTCAACTATGCGGGCTCCCGCGGCGAAGGCGTCGGCAGGACGTTTTCAATTCATACGGGTATTACCGGCAGGGCCATCCGCAACAAAAAGCCGTTGGTGATGTCCAGCCAGAACGGGACGGAGGAGCAACTGCGAGATGAGCTTGTGCAGGAATGGGGCTACACCGACGCCGGGGCCCGTAGGCTAGGGCCAGGACGCTATTCCGCAATGGCCGTGCCAGTCCTGGACCGTTCTGGACAGCATCCCGTTGGCGTGATTTACTTGGATTCAAGTGACCGCGCTCTTTTCGAGCGCGAAGATGTTGTGGAAATTGTTGGTGCGGGCACCAAGGCTATCAGCGACTTCGTCACGAAAAGGTATTGATATGAAGACAGTCATCAGAAAGCCGGCCGGGACCTTCGTCAAGGAATCCAAACTCATATCCAAGCCGGGCGCGGTAATGAGTGTCCGCGAACTCACACTGACTGACCTCGGCATGCGGGCGATCACCAGCGGAAGCGCCGGCATCAGGCAGGGAGCGAGCGAGGACGCCGGACCGCCTACACCGCTGAAACGAATGATTTCGGCGTGAACGTAAAAAAGGGAAGTCGACCGACTTCCCTTTTTCTCGCGCCGAGTCGCGCCCCCACCCCTGTTTTCAAACGCCTTCGATTTCCGTATTGCCCTGGCATAAGCATTCTTTCGGCTGAGTAGACGCGCGCTACGTGATTGCCGGGGAATCCACATGACAGGCAGACGCATCATTCGAATCGGTGACAACACCACGCACGGCGCAGCCGTGCTGCAGCGATTCCCTTTCGACGACGCGCCTGGCCGTGCCGAATCAGGGTGCGCGCACCCTGATTCGGCTGTGCCATTGGCGCGATACATGGTCCAGCAAATGCGGACCAATCCGCTTTCGGCAGAAGGCAGAAGGATCGCAGCGGCGAATGCCGTCGATCCTGAAGTCCACGTCCGGGAATGGCGGCAATTGCCGTGGTATGCGCGCCTTGGCGGTCCACCCGATACAGACCATGCCGCTGCCACACAGAAGGCCGCCGCGTATGTCATGTGGGCCGAACAGGTCGCACCCGGCCGCTCCTGGGACTACACGCCGATCCTGCGCAAGATGCTTCGCGGCCAATTTAACGATGGCTGGCAAAAGCATGGGAGGTTCGACTACTTCTACGATGTCTGGTCAAACATCCACTACGGCTACGTAGGCGCCGCAGTCGGTTTCACCCCCGCGGAAATGCTCAATGGCGCGGGTTTGGCGCAAGCGGTGGACGACTTCTGGAAGGACAAGCCGAGACTACACCGCCCGCTACATGGTCCGTGGCCGGCCACTGCGGACGATCTGCCCGACTACATCTCGCTCAAGCTCGGAACCGACTTGTTTTTGGAAGTGGGACCGCACGCCCTGACGGTCGAGGCACTGCTTCAGAAGATAGCGGCAGTTCCATTGCCCTGGGGCCAGGGCAACCATCACGCAAAGGAGCCACACAAATGCAATCGGCGCCTGAAGAGAAATCAGGTTTGCGCCGGCTGAAACGGAGGTGGCCCCAACCGGTTCATCATCCCCTTCACCCCAGCGCTGGCAACATATCAAACAGCAGCACCATTACCAGCCCCACCACCGACACGATCGACTGCACGACCGAGATCGTCTTCGTGGCCTCGCCCATGGTCATGCCGAACGATTCCTTCACCATCCAGAAGCCGGCGTGGTTCGCGTAGTTGAAGAAAAGCGATCCGCACCCGATCGACAAGGCCAGCAGCGGCAGGTTCAGGCTGGGATCGGCGCCGGCCAGCGGCGCCAGAAGGCCCGCGGCGCCCACGATGCCGACCGTGGCCGAGCCGGTGGATACCGAAAGCAGCATCGCGATCAGCCAGCCCAGGATCAGCGGCGGGAACGCGAACTGTTGTGTCAGGTGCACGATGGCATCGCCCACCTTGGCGTTGGTCAGGACCTGCTGGAAAGCGCCGCCGCCGGCGATGATGAGCATGATGCCGGCAATGGGCTTGAGGCTCTGGCCCAGCGCGCCGCGCAGCTTTTCCGGGTCGCCGCCGCGCATGAACACCAGCGTCACGGCCGCAAACAGCACGCCCAGCAGCATGGCGACGACCGGGTTGCCCAGGAACGCCGCCACGTGCGTGACGCTGGAATTCTTGGGCAACAGCATCTCGGCCAGGGCATGCACCAGCATCAACAGGGCGGGCAGCAGGGCCGCCAGCACACCGAGCCCGACGCCGGGCGCGTCCTTGGCGGGCGCGCCGTCGGTGGTGGCGGTGAACTGCTCGAGCAGCGCCTCGTCTGGGCGCGTCGTCATGCGCGGGGCGATGAATGCGCCGTACAGCGGCCCGCCGAAGATCATGGCCGGCAGGGCAGCGATGAAGCCATAGATCATGGTCGGCCCGACCGTCGTCTTGAGCGTCGCAATCGCGGTCAACGGTCCCGGATGCGGCGGCACCATGCCGTGCATCGCCGCCAGTGCCGAGATCACCGGCACGCCCACGTAGACGTAAGCGGAGCCCTTGAAGCGCGCCTGGCTTTCGAGCTTGCGGGCCACGCTGAAGATCAGCGGCAGCATCACCACCAGGCCCACTTCGAAGAACATGGGGATGCCGATGACGAACGCGACCAGCGTCATGGCCCATGGAATCAGGCGCGGGGAGGTGTGGCGCAAGATGGCATTGGCAAGGCGCTCGGTCGTGCCCGAGTCCGCGAGGATCTTGCCCAGCATGGCGCCCAGCGCGATCACCACGCCCACGGCGCCCAGCGTCTTGCCGGCCCCGTCGGTCAGGCTCTTGACGATGGCGACAGGAGCCATCCCCGTTGCAAAGCCGACGCCGATGGACACGATCAGGAGCGCCAGCAGCGGATGCATGCGTATCCGCGAGACGATCAGCGCGACCAGGACCAGAACGCTCACCAGGGCGGTGAGCAGCAATTGAATGTCAAACGAAGACATGTGTGAACCCACAAAAATCGAGAGAGATTGCGAGCCCTCTGAGCGCCATGATACGGGATCGGGTTGACGGCAAGCTGGAAAAACAGGGCCGGTCCCGCCTCGCCGAAACCGGCTTTTTCCAGCCCGTTTTGCATTCTTCCGTTTTTTTGTGCATAATTCGCCCCCTCTACCTGTTCCCCGATAGCTCAGTCGGTAGAGC
>DALZRX010000383.1:0-573 GCA_032015805.1 Achromobacter sp. | reverse complement strand
GACGGACTGTTAATCCGCAGGTCGCTGGTTCGAGCCCAGCTCGGGGAGCCAAGAATTTGCAGTACCGCAGTACCCTTAAAAAAGCCCGCAACCTGTTTGCGGGCTTTTTGCATTGGCGCGGCAATTGCCACATTTGCACGGCAGTTGCCAGTGCGCGCGCATCGCGTAGCATGGCCGGATCCGCCCCTCACGCCATGCCCACCGATGCGTTCCTTGCGATCCCTGCCGCCCCTGGTATCCCTGCGCGCCTTCGAGGCGGCCGCGCGGCGCTTGAGCTTTTCACAGGCCGCGGAAGAACTCTTTGTCACGCAGAGCGCCATCAGCCATCACATCCAGCGTCTGGAAAAGGAACTGGGCGTGGCGCTGTTTGAACGGCGCACGCGCGCCGTCGCGCTGACTGAGACGGGCCAGGCCTATTACGCCCGCGTGCACGCGGCGTTCGAACTGCTGCGCGAGGGCACGGACGAACTGCGGGACGAACTGCGCGCGCCCAAACCCGTGCGCCATACGCTGCGAATCGGCCTGCTAGCCTCGTTTGCCACGCGCTGGCTGGCCGCGCGCCTGCCCGCCTTT
>DALZRX010000382.1:0-4400 GCA_032015805.1 Achromobacter sp. | reverse complement strand
CCGCATGATCGCCACCGGCGTCATCACGCCCTTCATGGTGCCGGTCAAGGTCACGATGATGGCCGCGTTCATCTTGGCGTTGCCCGTGGTGCTGTTCCAGGCCTGGGCCTTCGTCGCGCCCGGGTTGTACCGGCACGAAAAGCGCCTCGCGCTGCCGCTCATCGTCTCCAGCACCTTTCTGTTCATCGCGGGCATGGCGTTCTGCTATTTCGTGGTGTTCCGCACGGTGTTCCACTTCATCGCCACGTTCGCGCCGCAATCCATCACGCCGGCCCCTGACATCGAGGCCTACCTGAGCTTCGTCATGACGATGTTCCTGGCGTTCGGCATCACGTTCGAGGTGCCCGTGGCCGTCGTGCTGCTGGTGAAGATGGGCGTGGTCGAGCTGTCCAAGCTGAAGGCCGCGCGCGGCTATGTGGTGGTGGGCGCGTTCATCATTGCCGCCGTCGTCACCCCGCCCGACGTGGTCAGCCAGTTCATGCTGGCGGTGCCGCTTTGCCTGCTGTATGAGGTCGGGCTGATCTGCGCCCGGATGGTCACCCCCAAAGAGAGTGCGACGCAGGACGACGCGGGCGCCGACTCACTGACCGAACGCCACTGAAATCCGGCCTTGGAAATTTGGACACTGAAGCGCGGAAAATGACGCGCGGCGACTGACGCCCCGGCAACAATCGACAAAACGGTCCGCATAAAAGCGGACCGTTTTACCTTGTCGGCCTCCGACTGCAATCCTACATTGCAGTCATGTCGCTCTCTCAAAGACTGCGCGCCCTCATGCGGTGGCGCGGCATCCATAGCCAGAACCAGCTTGCGCGCCTGTCGGGTGTGCCGCAGTCCTGCATCCATCGCATCCTCACCCGCGAAGACCACTACTCGCCGGCCCGCAGCACGCTCGTGCGCCTGGCGCGGGCGCTCGGAACCAGCGTGCCGTGGCTGACAGACGGCGTGGTGCCCGCCACCGCGCCCGGGGCCAGCCCAGCCCCGCGGCTGCAGGATGCCGCAGCAAAAGGCGTCGATGGCTATTGCGCCGAGATCTGTGCGCGGCTGGCGCCGCAACCCGACAGCACCAAACGGCTGATCCTGGCGCTGGTGCGCGAACTCTCCGACAAGCAGGATGCCGGCGCGGCCCACCCGGCCCGTACAGCCCTGCGTAAATCCGCCTAGCGCGGCTTGCCTGGCCGCGACCCAACCACGACCGCCAGTTCTGCCGGCTTGCCACCCCGCAAAATGCCCAACGTGGCGCGCTGGCCGGGCGGCACCTGCGCAATCTCCGCCAGCAGGCCGATCGTGTCGCCCACCCGCTTGCCATTGACCGACTGGACGATATCGCCCACGCGCAGGCCCCCGCGGGCGGCCGGGCCGTCGCGCATGACGCCGGCGATGATCACGCCCGTCGTGTCGCGCGACAGCTCGAAGGCCCGCGCCAGTTCCGGCGTCACATCCTGCGGTTCCACGCCCAGCCAGCCGCGCTTGACCGAGCCGGTCTTGACGATGTCGTCCATGACCTTGCGCGCGATCTCGATCGGCGTCGCGAAGCCGATGCCCATGGACCCGCCCGATTCCGAATAGATGGCGGTGTTGATGCCCACCAGGTTGCCGTAGGCGTCGACCAGCGCGCCGCCCGAATTGCCGGGATTGATGGCCGCGTCGGTCTGGATGAAGTTCTCGTATGTGTTCAAGCCCAGCCCATTGCGGCCCAGCGCCGACACGATGCCCTGCGTGGTGGTCTGGCCCACGCCGAACGGATTGCCGATCGCCAGCACCACGTCGCCCACCCGCAGGCCCTTGTCGGACGCCAGCGTCGCGGCCGGCAGATCGCGCAGCTTGGCAAGCTTGAGCACCGCCAGGTCCGTGTCCGGGTCCGCCCCCACCACCTTGGCGATGTCGCGCCGGCCATCGCGCAGCGCCACCTCGATGGCGTCCGCGGCCTGCACCACGTGGTAGTTGGTCAGCACGTAGCCGTCCGCATTCACGATCACGCCGGAACCCAGGCTGGTCGACGCCTCGCGGCGGCTCGCCCCCGGCATCTGCCCGAAAAGCTGGCGCAGCACCGGGTCATCGGGAAGCGGGATCAACGGCACGTTCACGTGCTTGGTGGTAAACACATTCACCACCGACGGCGCCGCCTTGGCCACGCCATCCGCGTACGACACCGCCCCCACGTCGCTGGCAGCCTGGCCGGCCGCCGCCGTGGCCGGCGGAACCGCACCGGGCCCGTTCAGCCGCAGCAGGTCGGGCCGCAACGTGGTCACCACGAATAGAATAGCCAGGCAGACCGTGACGGCCTGAGCGAAGATCAGCCAATATCGGCGCATGTTTCTGATAGGACGAGCAATGAATAAAGTGGACTCCCGCGTCCTGGCCAACTGGCTGGACGACACCCTGCAGGCGGCCCGTTTCAAGGACTACTGTCCCAACGGCTTGCAGGTGGAAGGCCGATCCGAGGTCGGACACATTATCACCGGTGTCACGGCCAGCGAAGCATTGCTGCGCGCCGCGGTCGAACGCGGCGCGGATGCGGTGCTGGTGCATCACGGCTGGATGTGGCGCAACGAGGACCGCCGCGTCATCGGCACCCGCCGCACGCGCATGGCCTTGACGCTGAAGAACGACCTGAACCTGTTTGCCTACCATCTGCCGCTGGATGCCCACCCCACCCTGGGCAACAACGCGCAGTTGGCGCGCGTCCTGGGTCTGGCGCCCACCCGGCGCGACGATGGCTCACCCATGACCTGCGGGCAGGACGGGTTGATCTGGCTGGGCCAGGCCAGCGACCTGCAGACGATGGGCCAGTTGGGCGAGCGCGTGGCGCAGCGCCTGGGCCGCCAACCGCTCGTCGTGGGAGATCCGGACCAGCCGCTGGGGACCATCGCCTGGTGCACGGGCGGCGCCCAAGGGATGATGGGCGATGCCGTCGACGCAGGCGCAAGCGTCTACATCACCGGCGAAGTCTCGGAATCGACGGTGCACTTGGCGCGGGAAACGGGCGTGGGCTTCATCGCGGCCGGTCACCACGCCACCGAACGCTATGGTGTCCAGGCGCTGGGGCAGGCGGTGGCCGAGCGGTTCGGCGTCAAGGTCGAATTCGTGGACATCGACAATCCGGCCTGACCCCGCCGCCCCTGAAAAACAAAAGCGTCCGGCAAGGACGCTTTTTCGTTTATGGCCGCTTGAGCAGGTCGCGGATTTCGCGCAGCAGGGCCACGTCTTCCGGCGTCTTGGCCGGCGCCGGCGCTTCCTCCTGCTTGTTGCGGGCCTTGTAGATGGCCTTGACCATCCAGAAGATCACGAGCGCCAGCAGAACGAAGTTGATGATGATGGTGACGAAGTTGCCCCAGGCGAACACGTTGGCGCCGGCCTTGGTCAGATCCGCATACGTCATCGGCCCGGCGTAGCCCTCGGGCATCGACAGGACCAGGAACTTGTTCGAAAAGTCGACCGATCCGCCCAGTACGAAATTGACGAGAGGCATGATGATGTCCCGGACGAGCGAGTCCACGATCCTGCCGAAAGCCGCGCCGATAATGACACCGACGGCCAGATCGACCGCGTTGCCCTTGACCGCGAAATCTCGAAACTCTTTGACGAAACCAGTCGATTTGCTCATAAATCCACTCCATTTGTGATACGCCTGGGGTAGGCTGGCCTATAATACGCGGTTGCTATGTTGTTACATATTCCCGCGAACCCGATGCCGCAGAAGTGATGCTACTCGTAGAGCGGGCGCATCAACAAGGATAGGAAGATGAGTCAGGATACGCTGGTGCATGACGATGACGGTGCGGTTGATCCCAACCTGCCACCTGATCCTTCGCGACGTTTCTGGGTTACCACCGCCTGTGCTGTGGGTGGCGTAGCAGGTGTCGCAACGGCAGTGCCGCTTGTGAGCACGTTTTCCCCCTCCGAAAAAGCCCGCGCGGCAGGGGCCCCGGTCGAAGTGGATGTCGGCGATATTCCCGTCGGCGCCATGAAAACGGTCGAATGGCGCGGCAAACCGGTCTGGATCATCCACCGCTCGCCCGAGCAGCTCGCCAGTCTGAAAGGGCTGGACTCCCAGCTCGCCGATCCGCAATCCCAGCGGCCCGGCTTCACTCCTCCCTATGCCGAAAACGAAGCCCGGTCGCGCAAGCCCGAGCTCTTCGTCTGCGTCGGCATCTGCACGCACCTGGGTTGCTCGCCCACCGCGCACTTCGAAACGGGTGGCGGCGGCGGCCTGGGCGCGGATTGGCAAGGCGGATTCCTCTGTCCCTGCCACGGCTCCACGTTCGACCTGGCTGGCCGGGTCTTCAAGAACAAGCCCGCTCCCGACAATCTCGAAGTTCCGCCGTACCAGTACCTCACCGACACCCGCATCATCGTGGGCGTCGATGAAGACAACAAGGCCTGACGCTCGCGTCGCG
>DALZRX010000381.1:0-4418 GCA_032015805.1 Achromobacter sp. | reverse complement strand
GGTCCCGCGCCGGTGGCGCTGGTCGCGCCGGTGGGCCGGCGCTATGACCAGGCCGGCGCCGAAGCGCTGGCCGCAAGCGACGGCCTGATCCTCATTTGCGGCCGCTACGAGGGCGTGGACCAGCGATTCATCGATCGTTGTGTCACGCACGAGATCTCGCTGGGCGACTTTGTCCTGTCCGGCGGAGAAATCGCGGCGCTTGCGGTGATCGACGCCGCTGTGCGCCTGTTGCCTGGGGTGCTCAACGACGGGGATTCCGCTTTGCAGGATTCCTTCAACGACACCTTGTCCGGCCTGCTGGACAGTCCGCACTACACGCGTCCGGAAGTCTACGAAGGCGAACCGGTGCCGGCTCCGCTGCTGAGCGGGCATCACGCCAACATCGCCCGATGGCGGCGCGAGCGCTCGCTGGCGCTGACGGCCGCGCGGCGGCCGGAGCTTGTCGAATCGGCCCGCGCCAAGGGCTGGCTCAACAAGCTGGATGAACGCTATCTGGCCGAATTGGCGGGAACGCCGCTGCCCGCGGAGCAAGGATTTTCCAGGCGCCGCCGGCCGCGCAAGCCAGCAAGCGTGGACGCCTTGCCTGCCGGGTCCGATACGCCCAAGTCGTCCGACGGCTCCTGACTTTCCTGTCGCGCTGTCCTGCTGCAACGCAGGACCGCAACGCCAGACCGCAACGCCGGACCGCTCCATCACGCCCGCAACGCTAGGGAAGTTCCTAGATTGTGGGCGTTTTTGCGGCTCCTTAGTATTGAAAATTACATGCACATGAAATTTTCATATGAGCCGCTCCGCCGCCGTTCGTCGTGCCAGTGCAGCACCGTCGTTGCCCACTCAGGCGGAAAGGCCGGAGTCGGCAGTCGATCTCTGGTTGGGTCAGCAATTGCGACAACTGCGCAAGCAGCAACGCCGGTCGCTGGCTGACGTCGCCCACGCTTGCGGCATGTCGCTGGGCCTGCTCAGCCAGATTGAAAGAGGACTCAGCTCGGCTTCCGTCAAAGTCCTTCATCTGCTCGCCCGCGAGTTCCGCGTTTCGGTCAATTCCCTCTTGCGCAATGCCGAGCATACCGGCGGCGAAGCCGATGGGCGGGTGGCGCGCGCGGGCACCCACCGCTACATCGACCTCAAGGAAAAGGGCATCAGCAAAGAGATGGTCACCCCTGCGGCATGCCGCAGCATGGACCTGTGCCGTGCCACCATCGCGCCCGGCGGATCGACCGGCAACGAACTCTTCGTGACGGGGCAGGGCGAGCAGGTCGGGGTGGTGCTCAAGGGTGTGCTTGAACTGTGGGTCGGCGACCGCGTCATCCGCCTGCAGGAGGGCGACAGCTTCTGCTATGCCAGCAGCACGCCGCGCCGCTGGTGCAATCCGGGATCCCAGACGACGGAGGTCATCTGGGCCATATCCAACATCACTCAAGCCGCGGAGGACGACACGCCACAAGCGCCCTGAGCGCGTAGCACCCATGCGGCGGAACGCGAGGGGAGCGTGCCGCCACCGGGCGCGCAAGGCGCCGCCCGGCCTTCTTTGCCACGATGAGGATATGTCATGAAATTCAAGACTCTTGTTGTCTCTGTATTCGCAGCATTGTCCATGGCGGCGGGCGCCCAAGCCCAAACGGTATTGAAGGTGGGATCCACGCCCACCGGCAGCCCGTTCACGTTTCTCGATACCAAGACGAACAGCATCGAGGGCGTGATGGTCGACATCGTGAAAGCGGTCGGCAAGGAGGCCGGATTTTCGGTGCAGATCGAGCCCATGGCGTTTTCCGCGTTGATCGGCTCGCTGACCTCCAAGCGCATCGATATCGTGTCGGCGGCGATGTTCATCACGCCACAGCGCCAGCAGGTGGTGAGCTTCTCAGAGCCGGTTTACCGCTACGGCGAGGGTCTGATGGTGCTCAAGACCGACAACAAGGAATACAAGTCGTTCGCGGACATGAAGGGCATGACGGTCGGCGTGCAGGTCGGCACGGCCTTTGTCGAGCCCATTCAGAAGAGCGGCGTCTTCAAGGAGGTGAAGCTCTACGACAACCCGCCCGACATGATGCGAGACGCCAACGCCGGCCGCATCCAGGGCGGCTTCATGGACTACCCCATCGCCGCGTATGTCCTGTCGCAGGGCAACTATCCCAACCTGAAGATGGCGCAGTCCTACCAGCCCACCATCATGGGCAGCCTGGGGCTGGCCACGCGCAAGGACGACACTGAATTGCTCGGGCGCATCAACAAGGCGCTGGCCAAGCTGAAGGCTGATGGCGCCATCGACGCCATCCTGAAGAAGTGGGGCCTGGGCGGCGCGTGACGCCGGCAAGGCTCACGTTGTCCGAGCATTCGCAAAATTCCGCCGGCGCGTGCGGGCGCGCCGGCGGACGGAGCGCATCCGGGGCGCATCCGCGGGTTGTCTTGTCGGGGTGGGTGGATAAATGATGCAATTTTTGAAAGACGCGGCAGAGTTCATGCCGATACTGCTGGAAGGCGCCAAGCTCACGATACTGGTCACGTTGGGCTCGCTGGCGTTGTCGACGGTGCTGGGCCTGGTGTGGGCGTTGATGCGGGTCTCGGGCAACAAGTACCTGTCCGGTTTCAGCGCGGGCCTGGTCAACCTGTTGCGTGGCATTCCGATCATCGTGCTGCTCTTCTACATCTATTTCGTGATGCCGGACATGGGGGTGTCGCTGAGTGCGGTGCAGGCCGCGATCATCGGCCTGGGCGTCGCGTATTCGGCCTATCAGGCGGAAAACTTTCGCGCGGGTATCCAGGCCATCGATCGCGGCCAGATCGAGGCGGCCATGGCCATGGGCATGGGTTGGGGCCTGACGATGCGGCGCGTCGTGCTGCCGCAGGCCGTGAAGATCGTCCTGCCGCCCTACGGCAACATCATGATCATGATGCTGAAGGATTCGTCGCAGGCGTCCACCATCACCGTCGCCGAGCTGGCCCTGCAAGGCAAGCTCATCGCCGTGTCGACCTTCAAGAACGCCACGGTGTTCACGCTGGTGGCGCTGATGTACCTGGTGATGTGCGTGCCGCTCATCCTGCTGGTGCGGCATCTGGAAAAACGGAGCGCAACCAAATGATCAGCCTGCAAGGCGTGCGCAAGAGCTTTGGTCCGCTTGAGGTGCTCAAGGGCATCGACGCCGAAGTCGACCAGGGCGAGGTCGTGTGTGTGGTGGGCCCGTCCGGCTCGGGCAAGTCGACCATCCTGCGGTGCATCAACGGACTGGAGCGCTACAACGCTGGCCGCATCACCGTGGACGGCGAGGTTGTCGATTGCGATTCGCCCTCCATCGTGTCGATCCGCACACAGGTGGCGATGGTGTTCCAGCGCTTCAACCTGTTCCCGCATCGCACGGCGCTGGAAAACGTCATCGAGGGTCCTATCTTCGTAAAGAAGGAGCCGCGCGCCCGAGCGGTGGAGCGCGGCCGCGAACTGCTGGCCAGTGTCGGCCTGGCGGACAAGGAGCACGCGCATCCGAACCAGTTGTCCGGCGGCCAGCAGCAACGCGTGGCCATTGCGCGCGCGCTGGCGATGCAACCCAAGGCGATCCTTTTCGACGAACCAACCTCCGCCCTTGATCCCGAACTGGTCGGCGACGTGCTTGGCGTGATGCGCAAGCTGGCCGAGGCCGGCATGACGATGGTCGTCGTGACGCACGAAATGAGCTTTGCGCGCGAAGTCGCCGACCGCGTCATGTTCTTTGACGGGGGCGTCATGGTGGAGCAGGGCGCCGCCCGCGAAGTGCTGAACCATCCCCAGCATCCGCGCACGCAGGACTTCCTGCGCCGCGTGCTGCATCCCATGTAAGGAAGCCTCATGCAGCCAGCGCCGTTTCCCCTTTCTCCTTCGCTGTGGGCGGCCACGGCAACGCCGCCACCGCCCACCGAGCCGCTCCAGGCGTCGACACAGGCGGACGTGATCGTGGTCGGCGGGGGCTATGCGGGCCTCTCCACCGCGTTGCATCTGGCGGAGCGCGGCGTCAAGGTGGTCCTGCTGGAAGCGCGCGAGATCGGCTTCGGCGGATCAGGCCGCAATGGCGGGCAGGTCATTCCGGGCCTGAAGTACGACCCGGATGATCTGCTCTCCATGTTCGGCCCTGAACGCGGCGAGCGGCTGCTGCGGTTCGCCGGCGCGACGGCCGACACCGTCTTTGATTTGATCGAACGTCACGCGATGGATGTGCCTCGCGTGCGCAAGGGCTGGATCCAGGGCGCGCATACCCCGCAGGCCCTGCGCATTGCGCAGGGCCGCGCGGCGCAATGGGCGCGCCTCGGTGTGGATGCCCAGCCGCTGGACCGCGGGCAGGTCGCGCGGCTCATCGGCGCCGACAAATACCTGGGTGGATGGGTGGACCGGCGGGCGGGCGCGGTGCAGCCGCTGAGCTACGCGCGCGGCTTGGCGCGCGCCGCCTTGAACG
>DALZRX010000380.1:0-4443 GCA_032015805.1 Achromobacter sp. | reverse complement strand
CGCCCAAGCGAGAAGTCGTCGAGCGCAGCGCCACGCACGATCCCGCCTGGCGTGCCGAGGTGCTGGCCGAACTGGCCGAGCAGCCCGGCGGCTTGGGCACGCTGGCTGACCTGCCCGATGCGGTGGTGCGCGAACTGAAGGAACTGGACCTGTACGATCTGTTCGCGCAGCCGGCGGCCCAGGCCGCCCCGTCCGCCACCGCCGGCACGCGGCGAGGCGCTGGCAAGGAGGCGCTGGCATGAGCGACCCCATACTGCTTGAACAAATCATGGTGGCCGCCGGCATGGGCCTGTTGGGCGCGGTGGTGTTTGCCGCGATCGGCCTCGTGTCCGGCACCGACGAGACCACCACACTGGCGCCCCTGACCCTCCTCGTGGTCCTGCTGGGCGTGCCGCCCGCCGGCGTCTTCACGTTCTTCCTGGCTGGCGCGGTGGCCAAGCACATGACGCACGCCGTACCCACGGCGCTGCTGGGCATTCCCGGGGACACGCTGGCCACGCCGCTCCTGCAGGACGCCAACATGCTGCGCAAGCTGGGCGTGCCGCACATTGCGCTACGCAAGATGGTGTCCGGCGCCATCGTCGCCGCCTTTGTCGCGGTGCCGCTGGCCGTGCTGTTTGCCGTGCTGCTCGCGCCGTTCGGCGCCGCCATCACCAAATCGGCGCCCTGGATCTTCCTGGCCGCGGCAGTACTGATCGCGTACTTCTCCGCGGGCCGCTGGGCGGCCGTGGCGCTGCTGGTGCCCTTCGTCATGGTCATCATCGCCCTGCAGAGTTTGACGGCGAAGTACGGCGTCAAACTCAGCATCAGCTACTTCCTGGGCATTGCCATCGGTCCGCTGATCGCCGACCTGTTCACGGTGCTGTCGCCTCAACGCCGCGGCAAGATGCTGCGCGACAAGGTCCGCACGTTTTCGCTGGCGCCGGATGTGAAGGGTTGGTCGGGCTACTTCCCCAACCCGCTGAAGGTCATGGACCGCGTGCAGACACGCTGGACGCTTGCGACGGCGGCGGTCTCCAGCGCCACGTTCGTGTTCAGTCCGGTCGCCATGACCGTCGTGCTCGGCGAACTGGTGGGCTCGCGCGTCAAGCACGCCTATCATCGCCTGACGACGGTGCTGAGCGCGCGCAACGGCGTCACCGAGGCCACCTACATTGCCGAGGCGCTGATTCCGCTGATCGCCTTTGGCCTGCCCCTCAGCCCCGTGGCCGCGGGACCGGCGGCGCCGCTCTTCAACGCACCGCCCCGCTTCACGGTGGACGCGGCGACGGGCGAAACGCATAACCTGCACAACCTGCTGAATCACTGGGAGTTCCTGGGTTACGGCATGCTGGCCGTGTTGCTGGCCGCCGTGGTGTCCTACCCCTTCGCCATGAACTTCGCGCGCCGCGCCGCGCTGTTCGTGTCGCGCAAGGTCAGCCACGAAGCCATCATTGCGACGTTCGTCGGCCTGATCATCGTGATCAGCGTGTGGGAAGGCCAGTTCCTGGGCTTGCTCGTCATCCTGACCATGGGCCTCATCGGTGGCCTGCTGTCCCGCCTGTTCGGGTTCAACACGGGCGTACAGTTCATGGGCTACTACACCGCCGTGCTGTCCGTGCCGGCGATCGTCAAGCTGCTGGGATAAAGCGTGACGCATGGGCGGGGTTGCATGCCCCGCCCCCGGCATTGCCGCGCCACTTGATTCTTCGCAAGGCGGCGTCACCCACCTTGCTCTAGCCTCTGGTCTCTTGCCCAGAGGAAAGACTCATATCATGACGTGGTTCAAATCACTCACCCTCGCCGGACGCGAGTTGCTGCCCATCGTGCAGGGCGGCATGGGCGTCGGCGTATCCGCCCATCGCCTGGCCGGCGCGGTTGCCAGCCAGAACGCCGTGGGCACCATTGCCAGCGTCGATTTGCGCCATCACCACGCCGATCTCGTGGAAAAAACCGAAAAATGCAATGACCGCGACACGATCGACACCGCCAACCGCGAAGCGCTGCATCGCGAAGTACGCGCCGCGCTGGATACCGCGCAAGGCCGCGGCCTGGTGGCGGTGAACGTCATGAAGGCCGTCCGCGACCATCCCGCGCTGGTGCGCCAGGCCTGCGAAAGCGGCGCCGAAGCCATCGTCATGGGTGCGGGCCTGCCGCTCGACCTGCCCGAAATGACCGCCGATTTCCCCAACGTGGCGCTTGTTCCCATCCTGTCCGAAGCGCGCGGCGTGGCCGCCGTGCTGAAGAAATGGATGAAAAAGGGGCGTCTGGCCGACGCCGTCGTCATTGAACATCCCGGTTACGCCGGCGGCCATCTGGGCGCGGCAAGGCTCGATGACCTGCACAGCGAACGTTTCGACTTCAAACGGGTCCTGGCCGATTGCCACGCCCTTTTCACTGAACTGCAACTGGGCCGCGATGCCCCCCGGCTGATCGTCGCAGGCGGCGTCGGCAGCCACGAGCAGGTCCGCCACTGGCTCTCCAACGGCGCCGACGGCGTGCAAGTAGGCACCGCGTTTGCCGTCACCCACGAAGGCGACGCCCACGAAAACTTCAAGCGCGTGCTGATCGACGCCGACCCCACCCAATTGGCGGAATTCACCAGCGTGGCCGGCCTGCCGGCACGTGCGGTCGCCACGCCGTGGCTGACGCGCTACCTGCGCCAGGAAGGCACGCTGCAGGCCAACACCCGCGCCGATCCCCGCCGCTGCAGCCAGCGCATGGACTGCTTGACGCAATGCGGCCTGCGCGACGGCATCGCCAAGTTCGGCCAATTCTGCATCGACCTGAAACTCGCAGCCGCCATGCGCGGCGAAGTCAGCCGCGGTCTTTTCTTCCGCGGCGCGTCCAAACTACCGTTTGGCAACGCCATGCGCTCCGTGCGCGAACTGATGGATTACCTGCTGCACGGACACCTGCCCGCGGCGGCATAGCGCCAGAAGCTCCCCCTCAGATGATCTCCGGCAGCCGCCGCAGATCATCGATCACCTCGAAGGCGCCCTCGTCCAGCAATCGCTGCCGCTGCTGCGGACCGTTGTGCGAGGCACCCACGAAGCCCACCGCGCGCATGCGCGCTGCCCGGGCGGCGCGCACACCAGGCACGCTATCCTCCACCACCACACAGTCCAAAACCGCGGCCCGCATCTGCCGGGCCGCGAACAGGAACACGTCCGGCGCCGGCTTGCCCTTGGCCACCTGCGCGGTGCTGAACACATGGGGCGCAAACGCCTCCCACAGACCCACCATCTTGAGTGCGGTCTCGAGCTTGGCCGGCGTGCTGCTCGACGCCACGCACAGGTCCAGTCCGCGTTCCCGCAACACTTTCAATGTCTCGTGCACGTGCGGCAAGGCGCGCAACTCCGTGCGGAACGTTCGCTCCAATCGGTCGGCATACTGCCTTGCGAAACTCTCGGGCAGCGAGCAGGCGTTCTCCGCTTGCAGCGTGCGCCACATGTCCGCATCCGGAATGCCGGCAAAGCGCAAGGCGGCATCTTCGGGCGTGATCGCGATGCCGTGTTCGGCCAGGGCATGTGACTGGGCGCGGGCGGCGATGATTTCGCTATCGATCAGGACGCCATCGCAATCAAAGATGACCAGGCGTGGGGCGGACGTGTGCATGTAATCTCCAACGTGTCGTCCGCTCCATGATAGGCCAGCTTGGTTACCGTACCGTTCCCGCCTCATGACCGACGCCGGGCGACGCAAGTCCACGCACGCGTGCAAGCGCGCCCGGCCGCTTCAAAGGCCGGCGCCCTTCAGACGCCGCATGCGCCAGGCCACCGCCACGCCTGCCAGCCCCGCCGCGGCCACAATGAACGACGCAGACGTCCAGCCATACCGGTCGATCGCACCGCCCACCGCGACCGGGCCGATGACCTGCCCCAGGTTGCTCCCCTGCATGACCAGCCCGACCGACGCGGCGGTCAAGCCCGGTCGCGGGGCCACCTGCGGCGCGGTGCCGAGCAGCGTGGCCGGGATCAGTCCGCCCACGGCCGAGAACAGCACGCACAACAAAAAGGTGGCCATGGCGGGCAGCGCCGAGTCGAAGATAAGCAGCGCCACGCCCGCGATTACCGCGCTGGCGCAAGCGATCAACGTGGACCGCCGCCAGCCGCGTGCAAGCAGCACGCCCGCGCCCAGGTTGCCCACCACATTGGCGGCGCTGGCAATCGCGCTGTAAAGCCCGGCCGCGGCAAGCGTCAGCCCCAGTTGCTCCATCAGCAGCACCGGCAGGAACGTAAACAGCGCAAAGAACATCAGGCTGTATAGCGTGAAAGACAACGCCAGCAATACGGGGCCCGCCGCGCCCATGGTGTCCACGGTGTCCTGACGCAATCCGTGCCAGGACAACGCCGCGCCGCGGGGCGTGGGCGGCGCCAGCAGGACGACGCTGGCAAGCGCCACGCCCGCCGCCATCCCCGCGCACCACCAATAGGCGTGCCAGTCATCAAATGCCTGCGAGGC
>DALZRX010000379.1:0-4459 GCA_032015805.1 Achromobacter sp. | reverse complement strand
GCTGGGCCGGCCGCTGGCGACGGCGGCGGACGCGCGGCGCATCTACGGCGCGGTCAATTAGGTCCAGCAACCCAGGCGTGCGCCGAGGTCGCACGTCCAGTCGATCAATCAACGAGTGCGCGGACGTGGCACGCGGCGCCATCGCTGCGTGACGTCCGCGTAACGGCTCCTTCTTTATTTCGCTGTGTCGCAACATTGACGCAGCGCAAACTGATCTGCTACAAAGTTTCGCATCAGTACGTTTAACGCAATACCCCCATACGTTTCTGCAGCGAGGTGGTGTGTGCAAGACGAATCCGATGGCTACACAAAGTCTCAGGAGCTCCGAAGTTTCCTGTTCCTGACGGCGGTCATGGCCCCTGTCCTGACGGTGATCATCGTGGCGGGCTATGGTTTCGCGGTCTGGATCTACCAGATGTTCGCCGGCCCCCCGGGCAGTTGATGCGACGCGACGGAACCCCTTCCATGTCCGCGCTCCCTTCCCCGACGGCGTCCTGTAGCGCCCCTCCCGAGTTGCACATCGCCAGCATGGTGGTGCATGCCACGCCCCGGCGCGTGTCCGACGTGCGCCAGGCCATTGAAGCGATTGCCGGCGCCGAAATCCACGGCGCCTCCGACACCGGCAAGCTGGTGGTCACCCTGGAAGCCCCCTCTACCGAAGAAATGCTGGCCCGGATCGCCGAGATCCAGCGCCTGGATGGCGTGCTTGCGTCCGCGCTGGTCTACCAGCATTCCGACACGCTTGCCGCGATGAACGAGGAGATTGACGATGTCCATGGCTCGTAGAGAGTTCATCAAGCAATCCGCCGCCGCGGCTGCCGCCACGGTCGCGGGCATCCCGATCGTCGGCTACACGCAGAACATCGTGACCGACTCCGAGGCGGCCAAGCTGAAATGGTCAAAGGCGCCCTGTAGATTCTGCGGTACCGGCTGCGGCGTGAACGTCGCCGTGAAGGACAACCAGGTCGTGGCCACGCACGGCGACTTCAAGGCAGAGGTCAACCGGGGCCTGAACTGCGTCAAGGGCTATTTCCTGTCGAAGATCATGTACGGCAACGACAGGCTGACCAGCCCCCTGCTGCGCATGAAGGACGGCAGGTACGCCAAGGACGGTGAGCTGGCGCCGGTCTCCTGGGACCAGGCGTTCGACGTCATGGCCGAACAGTTCAAGCGCGTGTTGAAGGAAAAGGGCCCCACGGCCGTGGGCATGTTCGGCTCGGGCCAGTGGACCATCTGGGAAGGCTACGCCGCACTGAAGCTGATGAAGGCGGGCTTTCGCAGCAACAACCTGGATCCCAATGCGCGGCATTGCATGGCGTCGGCGGCGGTGGGCTTCATCCGCACCTTTGGGGCCGATGAGCCCATGGGCTGCTACGACGACATCGAAAACGCAGACGCCTTCGTGCTGTGGGGCGCGAACATGGCCGAAATGCACCCCATCCTGTGGACGCGGGTGACGGACAGGCGGCTCAGCAAGCCCAACACCAAGGTCGTGGTGCTGTCGACCTTCGAGCACCGGTCGTACGAACTGGCCGACCTGTCGCTGACATTCACGCCGCAGAGCGACCTGGCGATCCTGAACTACATCGCCAACCACATCATCAAGACCAAGCGCTACAACCGCGAATTCATCGACGAGCACACGCGGTTCCTGGAAGGCAATACCGACATCGGCTATGGCCTGCGTCCGGAGCATCCCCTGCAGAAGGCCGCCAAGAACGCCAACAATGCCGGCGGCTCGCGGCCAATCACGTTCGACGAGTACGCAAAATTCGTCTCCAAGTACGACCTGGAATACACCGCCAAGCTGACCGGCGTGCCGGCCAGGAACCTGGAGGCCCTGGCCGAGCTCTACGCCGATCCGAAGATCCGCGTCATGTCGTTCTGGACCATGGGATTCAATCAGCATACGCGCGGCGTGTGGGCCAACAACCTGGTCTACAACATCCATCTGCTGACCGGCAAGATCTCCACCCCCGGCAACAGCCCATTCTCGCTGACGGGCCAGCCCTCGGCCTGCGGCACGGCGCGCGAGGTGGGCACGTTCTCGCATCGCCTGCCCGCCGACCTGGTCGTGACCAACCCCGAACACCGGGCGCGCGCCGAGGCCATCTGGGGTCTGCCAGACGGGACCGTGCCCGACAAGGTGGGCGCGCACGCGGTGCTGCAGAACCGCATGCTGAAGGACGGCACCATCAACGCGTACTGGGTGATGGTCAACAACAACATGCAGGCGGCCGCCAACATGTTGAACGAAGGGTATCCGGGCTATCGCAACCCGGCGAACTTCATCGTGGTGTCCGATGCCTACCCCACCGTGACCACCATTTCCGCCGACCTGGTGCTGCCCACCGCCATGTGGGTCGAGAAGGAAGGCGCCTACGGCAACGCCGAACGCCGCACGCAGTTCTGGCACCAGTTGGTCGACGCCCCCAGCGGCGCGCGATCCGACCTGTGGCAGCTGATGGAGTTTTCCAAGCGCTTCACCACCGACGAAGTCTGGCCCGCTGACCTGCTGGCCAAGAAGCCCGAACTGCGGGGCAAGACCCTGTTCCAGGTGCTCTTCGAGAACGGCAAGGTCAACAGATACCCGAATTCCGAGCTGAACCCTGAATATGCCAATGACGAGGCCAAGGCATTCGGCTTCTACGCGCAGAAAGGCCTGTTCGAGGAATATGCGGAGTTCGGCCGAGGCCATGGCCACGACCTGGCGCCCTTCGATACCTATCACGAGGTGCGCGGCTTGCGCTGGCCCGTAGTGGACGGCGTGGAAACCCGGTGGCGCTACCGCGAAAAGGCAGACCCCTACGTGCGCGTGGGATCGGGCTTCAATTTCTATGGCAATCCGGACGGCAAGGCCAACATCTATGCCCTGCCCTACGAGCCGCCGCCCGAGGTGCCGGACGAGGAATATCCCTTCTGGCTGTCCACGGGCCGCGTCCTGGAGCACTGGCACTCCGGTTCGATGACGCGGCGCGTGCCCGAGCTGTTCCGTGCCTTTCCCGAGGCCGTGTGTTTCATGCACCCGGACGACGCCCAGGCGATGGGACTACGGCGGGGGTCGCTGGTGGAGATCGCCTCGCGCCGCGGCAAGATGCAAACGCGGCTGGAAACGCGCGGACGCAACAAGCCGCCGCGCGGACTGGTGTTCGTCCCGTGGTTCGATGCCGGCCAGTTGATCAACAAGGTCACGCTGGACGCCACCGATCCGATCTCGTTCCAGACCGACTTCAAGAAGTGCGCGGTCAAGATCACCAAGGCTTGACGGGCCCGACGGAGACAATCATGAAAATTCGCGCTACAGCGATCGCAATGGTCCTCCTGCTGGGTTCGGGCAGCGCCTGGGCGGCGCCGCCCGACCCGATGGTGGATCCCTTGAGAGGCCCGGCCCCGCTGACCGAGGTCATCACGCCGCCGCTGATGAGTCCCGTGGAAAATCGGGATGTCCGGCGCATGCGCACGTATTCGATGCAGCCGCCGACCATTCCGCACAAGATCGACGGCTACCAGATCGACAAGAACTTCAATCGGTGCCTGGCCTGTCACGCCCGCGTCAACACCGAGCAGACCCAGGCGGTGCCGCTGAGCGTGACGCACTACATGGACCGCGACAGCAACGTGCTGGCGGAAGTCTCACCCCGCCGGTACTTCTGCCTGCAATGCCACGTCACGCAGACGGAAGCCAAGCCGCTGGTGCCGAACAACTTCCAGGACATCGACACCATCCTGAAGCGGCTCACGGCAACGCCCGCGGAAAAGCGCTGAGGATGCCAACCCATGCGTAACCTCCTGAAGCGTTACTGGAACATCATCCGCAGGCCCAGCGTGCATTTCAGCCTGGGCTTCCTGACGGTCGGCGGGTTCGTGGGCGGCATCCTGTTCTGGGGCGCGTTCAACACCGCCATGGAGCTGACCAACACCGAGCAGTTCTGCACCGGCTGCCACGAAATGCGCGACAACGTGTATTCGGAACTGAAGGGCACGATCCACTTCACCAACCGTTCGGGCGTGCGCGCACTGTGCTCGGACTGCCACGTGCCGCACAACTGGACCGACAAGATCGCCCGCAAGATGCAGGCGTCCAAGGAAGTCTGGGGCAAGATCTTCGGCACCATCAACACGCGCGAGAAGTTCGTCGACAAGCGACTGGAGCTGGCGCAGCACGAGTGGGCGCGCTTCAAGGCGAACGACTCGCTGGAATGCCGCAACTGCCACAACTACCAGTACATGGACTTCACGCGCCAGAGCGTGCGCGCGCAGAACATGCATTCGACCTACCTGGTGGACCGGACCAAGACCTGCATCGACTGCCACAAGGGCATTGCCCACACGTTGCCGCGCATTCCTCCTGGCCAGACCTCCGAAGCGACGCCGCCGGCCAGGGCGTCCCACGAGGTCGCGAATGCGTCCCGGTGACGCACCAGCGCCCCTCCTGAGCGCGCGGGGGCTGGCCAGCCGG
>DALZRX010000378.1:0-4472 GCA_032015805.1 Achromobacter sp. | reverse complement strand
GGTCGAAGCCGTGGTGGCGCGCACCCTGCAAGCGGCTGGCCGCGCGCAAGACGATCCCGTCTTCCGCGTGCTGGCCGATGCGCAACCGGATGTCGCCGTAGAAGCCGGCGCCGGTGCGCCCGCGCCGCTGATCGCCAGCTTGCGCGAGGCGCTGTCCCGGCTGCCCGTCAAAGTTGACGTACGCAACTGACTGGCAACCCATAACAACACCCACCAGGAGACAAATCCCATGCCCCTACTGCCCCTGCGACGCACCTGCCTCGCCGCCCTGACGCTTGCCCTGGCGAGCGCCGCCTTGCCCTTTTCGGCCAGCGCCCAGACCGACTTCCCCACCAAGCCCATTACGCTGATCGTGCCTTTCCCGGCGGGCGGCTCCACCGACCGTCACCTGCGCATCGTGGCGCAGGACGCCTCGAAGTACCTGGGCCAGCCCGTCATCGTGGAAAACCGCCCGGGCGCCGGCGGCACGCTGGGCACGGCCACCATGGCCAAGACGGCCAAACCAGATGGCTACACGATCGCCCTGTACACGCTGGCGATGCTGCGCATGCCCTACATGCAGAAAAGCAGTTGGGACCCGATCAACGACTTCACCTTCATCCTGGGCCTGTCGGGCTACACCTTCGGCTTCACCGTGCGCTCGGATTCGCCGTACAAAACCTTCAATGAATACATCGAGGCGGCGCGCAAGGCGCCCGGCAAGATCGACTATGGCTCAACCGGCATCGGCTCGTCGCCGCACCTGATCATCGAAGAGATCGCCATCAACGCGAACGTCAAGCTCAACCACGTGCCGTTCAAGGGCAACGCCGACATGCAGCAGGCCTTGCTGGGCGGCCACGTCATGGCGCAGAGCGACGCCACCGGCTGGGATCAGTTTGTGGACTCGGGCAAGATGCGCCTGCTAGTCACGTTTGGCGAAAAGCGCACCACCCGCTGGCCCGACGTGCCCACCGCCCAGGAACTGGGCTACAAGGTCGTGTCCACCTCTCCGTACGGCCTGGCCGGCCCGAAGGGCATGGACCCGGCGGTGGTCAAGATCCTGCACGACGCCTTCAAGAAGGCGCTTTTCGACCAGGCCAGCATGGACGTCATGAAGCAGCTCAACCAAAGCCCCGCCTACCGCAGCAGCGAGGACTACAAGGCGTGGGCGCAGGCCACGTTCGTCAAGGAAAAGGACCTGATCGAACACCTGGGACTCATGGCGAAATAGCACCGGGGCGGGCGCGGCCGGCCACCGGCGCGGACAGATTTTGTATGCAAGATATGTGCGCCGCCCCGCCCGCCTTTTGTTAGACTGGCTGCCCGATGGTTTCTTGCCTACGGCAGCCGTGCCGCGTCCCATGATCCAGGAAGTCCAGCCCGATCCCAGCGCCGACGACATCGCCCGGGAGGTTTCCGCCGCCATCGTCGCGCACAAGCTTCCGCCCGGTACCCGATTGCGCGAAGAAGCCCTGGCGCGGGTCTACAAGGTCAGCCGCACCAAGATCCGCGCGGCGCTGCTGATGCTGTCCAAGGACAAGCTGATCAACATCATTCCGGACAAGGGTGCGTTCGTCAGCAAGCCCGACGCGAACGAGGCGCGCGAGGTCTACGCCGTGCGCCGCATTCTGGAAGCGGCGCTGGCCCGGCAATTCGTCGCATGCGCCACGCCGGCCGACTTTCGCCGCATCGAGGCTCATCTGGCCGAGGAGCGCCGGGCGCTCGAAAACGGCGACGTGCAGGCGCGCAACCAACTGCTCAGCCATTTCCACATCCTGCTTGCCGAAACCGTCGGCAACTCCGTGCTGACGGGCATGCTGCGCGAACTGTCCGCGCGCAGCGCGGTGATCACCGTGCTGTACCAAAGCTCGCATGACGCCCACTGTTCGTCACGCGAGCATCTTGCCTTCATCGAGGCCGCACGGGCTGGCGAGGTCGAGCGTGCCTGCGCGTTGATGGACGAGCATCTGGAGCACGTGCTGGCCGCGCTTGATTTCAGTGGGGACCGTCAGGTGGGCAGCGATCTTGTCGCCGCGCTGCTGAGCTGAGGCGTCGCAGACGCGCCGCTATCCGGCGCGCAGCAACTGTTCCATGCGTTGCTGCAGCCACAGTTCCGTCTCGTTCAGCACGGCGCCCTGCAGCCACAACGTGCGCACGGACAGCATCGGCAGCGCCAGCTCCGCGCACGGGACCGGCTTGAGCGTGGTGCGAAAGCTCTCGTACTCCGCGATGTTCAGCGGCAGGATCGCAAAGCCCAGCCCGTCAGCCACCATGCCCGCGATGCTGTAGAAGCTGTCGGTGCGCCATACCGTCGGACTGAGCACCATGTCTTCCACGCCTTCCATCTGCATGACGAGCTGGCGGTGACGCACCAGGTCCTCGCGTGAGACCTGCGGCACGCTGGTCAGCGGATGGCCGGATGCCACGAAGATCCCCTGCGCCACGTTGCCCAGGTAACGATGCGCAAAATCGCTGCCGGGATCGCCCCGGTCGAAGTGGAACGCGAGGCTGGCCCGGCCCTGGCGCACGTAGTCCGCCACTTCGGTCGCGGTGCCGTTAAGCTGCGTCAGCTCAAGGGCCGGGAAGCGGCCGGCCAGTTCCACCACCAGCGCGCCCAGCACCAGATACGGCAAGGCCTCGTCGAGCGCGATGGACAGCCTCGCCTCCTGGCCGCCGGCAAACGACAGTGCGCGCTGCGACAGCCCGCCGGCCTGCCGCAACAATTCCCGCGCTTCCAGCAGCATCACTCGGCCGGCCGCCGTCAGCACCGCATTGCGGCGCGACCGGTCGAACAGTTCCACGCCAAGATCCGCTTCAAGCAACCCCACGGACGTACTGACCGCCGACTGCGCGCGGCCCATCGCGCGCGCCGCCGCCGAAAACGATCCGGCGTCCGCCGCCGCCACGAAATGCCGTAGTTGATCCAGGGTCCATTGCATCGCTTGCTCCCTAATCCATCTTCTTAATAGATGGAATCAAACTTTTTATCACAAATATCCTGATGGATAATGCGGATCCGTGATGGCCCGGCCATCAACTGCGCACTCACGGTATTTCCTGGGAGTTGAACCATGCAGCGGATGCATTCGAACGCTGTCGCCCCGGCCACCTCCGGCCGCTGGCTCGTGCTGGCCATCGTGTCCAGCGCATTGTTATTGATCGTCGTCGACATGACGGTCCTCTATACCGCCCTGCCGCGGCTCACCCACGAGCTCGGAGTGACGGCGTCCGCCAAGTTGTGGATCGTGAACGTCTATGCGCTGGTCGTATCCGGGCTGTTGCTGGGGATGGGCACCCTCGGCGACCGGCTGGGCCACAAGCGCCTTTTCATGATGGGCCTGGCCGTGTTCGGGGTGGCCTCGCTGGCCGCCGCCTATTCGCCCGGGCCGGTCATCCTGATCGCGGCCCGCGCGATGCTCGGCGTAGGTGCGGCGATGATGATGCCCGCCACGCTTTCCATCCTGCGTCTGGCCTTTGCCGACGAGCGCGAACGCGCCGTGGCTATCGGCGTGTGGGCGTCCGTCGCCTCCGGCGGTGCGGCGCTGGGGCCCGTGGTGGGCGGGCTGCTGCTAGAGCATTTCTGGTGGGGCTCGGTGTTCCTCATCAACGTTCCGATCGTGTTGCTGGCGCTGCCGCTGGCGTGGCGCTTCATTCCGGCAAGCCGGCCCGATGCATCGCGGCCGTGGGACCTGGTGGGGTCGTTGCAAGTGATGGCGGGCATGATCCTGTGCGCCTATGCCCTCAAGGAACTGGGCCGCGCGTCGCCCTCGTGGCTGCACGCCCTGGTGACCTGCGCGGCAGGCGCGGCCATGCTTGCCGTCTTCGTCCGGCGCCAACGGCGCTGGCCCTACCCGCTGATCGATTTCGCCATCTTCCGCAATCCGTCCTTCAGCTCCGCCGTGGCCGCGGCGCTCTTTGCCGCGGCGGCGTTGCTGGGCATGGAACTGGTCTTCAGCCAGCGGCTGCAACTGGTGCTGGGCATGTCGCCGATCCAGTCGGCTCTTTTCATCCTGCCTCTGCCCCTGGCCGCCTTTGTGGCCGGCCCATTGGCCGGCCTGCTGCTGGGGCGCATCGGCAGCCGCCGCATGCTCTTCCTGGCCCTGATGATGTCGGGCGCAGGCATGGGCGGCTACCTGCTGACCTATGACGGCGCGATCATGCCGCAGATGGTCAGCCTGTGCGTATTGGGCCTGGGCATAGGCGCCACCATGACGGCCGCCTCCAGCACCATCATGCAAAGCGCCACGCCCGAGCGCGCCGGCATGGCGGCGTCGATCGAGGAAGTCTCGTATGAGCTGGGCGGGGCACTGGGCGTGACGCTGATGGGTTCGATTCTATCGGGGGTCTACGCGCAGTCGCTGGCGGTGCCCGCGGGCGTTGCCGCAACCGGTGCGGCGCGCGACAGCCTGGATGAAGCGCTTGTCGTCGCCGAAGGACTGCCCGCAGACCTGGCGGCCACGCTGACGGCGCTGGCGCGCAGCGCCTTCGAA
>DALZRX010000377.1:0-4477 GCA_032015805.1 Achromobacter sp. | reverse complement strand
GACCATTCTGCTGGGCGTGGCGCGCGTCGCCGCCTTCATCGGCGTGGGCGTATTCAGCGCCCTGATCGTGGCCGCCATCCGCGACGGCCGCGATACGTCGGCCCTGGTCGTCGGCCTGCTGATCGCGGCGCCGCTGGCCGCGCTGTTCCACTGGCTGGAATCGTGGCTGGCGCACGCGATGGCCTACCAGCTCCTGGCCGACATGCGCGTCAAGCTTTACGACAAGCTCGAACGGCTGGCGCCCGCCTACCTGCTGCAGCGCCGCTCGGGCGATCTGGTCGCGCTGGCCACGCAGGACGTCGAAATGGTGGAGTATTTCTATGCCCACACCATTGCACCGGCCATCGTCTCCGTGGTGGTGCCCGTATCCGTGCTCGGGTTCCTGGGGTTCTACAGTTGGCCGGTGGCGTTGGCGCTGCTGCCGTTCCTGGCCTATGCGTTGATCTCTCCCGTGCGCGGCCGGCGCCGCGTCGACGCCCTGGGCGACAAGGCGCGCGAAGCGCTCGGTGAGTTGAGCGCCCACACCACCGACACCATCCAGGGTCTGGCCGACCTGACCGCCTTCCAGGCGACGGGCCGGCGCCGCAATCAGTTCCTGAAGGTTGCCGACCACTATCGCGCGCGACGCCTCGCCATCCTGCGAGACCTGTCGCGCCAGACCGCCTGGTTCGAAACCGCGATGGGCCTGGGCGGCCTTGCCGTGGCCGTCGTGGGCGCGCTGCAGGTGCAGGCCGGAACGCTGGCGGCCGGCATGCTGCCGCTGCTGGTGCTGATCGCGCTGGCGACGTTCCTGCCGGTGTCGGAGATCTCGCAGGTCAGCCGGCAACTGGCCGACACCATTGCCGCCACACGCCGCCTGCACGTGGTGGCCAATGAACCCGAACCGGTGGTGGACGGTCCCCTGCCCGCGCCGGTGGCCGCCCACGGCCTGTCGCTGGCGTTCGAGCGCGTCAGCTTCGCCTACCCCGGCAAGCGCCAGGACACGCTGCGGCAGCTTAGCTTCACGGCGCCTGCCGGGGCCACGGTCGCGATCGTGGGCGCCTCGGGCGCTGGCAAGAGCACGGTGGCCAGCCTGCTGCTGCGCTTCTGGGATCCGCGCGAAGGCGCGGTCAAGCTGGACGGCGTGGACGTGCGCCAGCTAAAGCTGGACGGCCTGCGCGAACGAGTGGCGCTGGTCACGCAGGACACGTATCTGTTCAACGACACGCTCGAGGGCAACATCCGGCTAGCGCGTCCCGAGGCCAGCCGCGAAGACGTGATGCGCGCGCTGGAACAGGCGGCGCTGGCCGACTTCGTACAGCGTCTGCCCGATGGGCTGGCCACGCGCGTGGGCGAACGCGGCATGCAACTGTCGGGCGGCCAGCGCCAGCGCATCTCGATTGCGCGCGCCTTTTTGAAAAACGCGCCCGTGCTGATCCTGGACGAAGCCACGTCGCACCTGGACACGCTGTCGGAAATGCAGGTGCGCGGCGCGCTCGACGTGCTGATGCGCCACCGCACGACGCTGGTGATTGCGCACCGCCTGTCCACGATTCGCGACGCCGACCTCATCCTGGTGCTGGACCGCGGCACACTGGCCGAGTCCGGCACGCACGACCAACTGCTGCGCAAGCAAGGGGTGTATGCGCGGCTGGCAAGCCATCAGGGCGGCTACGCTGCAGCGGGCGCGGCCTCGCTGCCCGGCTAGCGGCGCGGTTGCGCCGTCTGTTGTGTCCGGAGATTCGCTGCGATCGTCTCGATCGCAGCGTTTGCGACGTATGCAGCATCCGGCGCCTTCACTGCGGCTGCCGCGTTGAAAAAAAACCGACATCGCATTCCGTCCCCACGCACGGCCCGTTGATTCGCCTACACCACTTGGATAGAATCGGCCATTCGGGCTTCTCGCCCATTCCTTTTATTCCCCTCACCCACCGACAGGGAGGCCGCATGATGTACCCCATGCCGAACGCCGTCCCGCGCGTGTCCCCGCGACGCCATTAAGTCGTCGCCCGCGCGGCTCCATCGCCAGTTCCCTATCTGGCGACCGGTCCGCCGTGCCCATCTGAACCCCTGACGCAGTTGCCCGCGCCCCTTCCGGCGCATGGCGTGTTTTCCCTCTTTCCTTACAAGGAACCTGGCGTGTTTCCTGCCGCCAGGCCATGGCAATGGCTAGAAAAAAAATCGACTTTCGAGGACAGGCCTTCAAGGATGTCCTGGGCTTTACCTTCCGCTATTGGGGCCGGCAACCGCTGCGCATCGTGGTCATCGTGGCGCTGGCCCTGCTGTCCGCCGTCGCCGACGTGCTGACCCCGATGTATGCGGGCAAACTGGTCGACGCGGTGGCGTCGGGCGCGGCCGGCGACCAGCTTGCCTGGCACGCCGCCATCACGGCCTTCTGGCTGCTCGTTGCGCTGGGCGTGGGCGGCACGCTGCTTCGCCAGGCGGTGTTCCAGAACATCATCACCTTCACCCTGAAGATGATGAATGGCATCGCTTCCAACGCCTTTTATCGCGTGCAGCGCTTTTCCACCGACTGGCATGCCAACAGCTTCGCCGGCTCGACGGTCCGCAAGATCACGCGCGGCATGTGGGCGGTGGACCTCCTGAACGACACGCTGCTGGTGGCGCTGCTGCCGTCGGTCGTCATGCTGGTGGGAGCCACCGCCCTGCTGGGCGCACACTGGCCGCTGATGGGCGTGGTCGTGGGCCTGGGGTCCGTGCTCTACATCGCCGTCACCGCGTCGCTGTCGCTGGCGTACGTGGCGCCCGCGGCGCGCCTGGGCAACGCCTGGGATACGCGCATGGGCGGCGCGCTGGCCGATGCCGTGAGCTGCAATGCCGTGGTCAAGGCCTTTGGCGCCGAGACGCGCGAAGAAGCGCGGCTGGACCGGGTGATCGACAAGTGGCGCCGGCGCACCCGCCGCACCTGGGTCCGCGCCACATTCAACGGCGGCATCCAGGGGGCAATGCTGGTGGCCATGCAGGCTTCGATCCTGGGTGCGTCGCTGCTGCTGTGGTCGCGCAACCAGGCCAGTGTGGGCGACATCACGTTCACGCTGACCATGTTCTTTGTCCTGCAAGGCTATCTGCGCGACGTGGGCATGCACATCCGCAACCTGCAGCGCTCGGTCAACGACATGGAAGAACTGGTGTCGCTCGAAAAGCAGCCGCTGGGCGTGGAAGACCGGCCGGGCGCGGGCAACATCGCGGTATCGGCCGGCGAGATCCGTTTCGAGGATGTGACGTTCCGCTATGGATCGCACAATACCGCGCTGTACAACCGGTTCTCGGTGCGCATCGCGCCGGGCGAACGGGTGGGCCTCGTCGGCCACTCGGGCTCCGGCAAGACGACGTTCATCAAGCTGATCCAGCGCCTCTATGACGTGAACGGCGGCCGCATCACCATCGACGGGCAGGATATCGCCCAGGTGAAGCAGTCATCGCTGCGCAGCCAGATCGCGATCGTGCAGCAGGAACCCGTGCTGTTCCACCGGACGCTGGCGGAAAACATCGCCTATGCCCGCCCGGGCGCGTCGCAGGCGGACATCGAGCAGGCCGCCCGGCTGGCCAGCGCGCACGATTTCATCATGGCGCTGCCCAAGGGCTACGACACGCTGGTGGGCGAACGGGGTGTGAAGCTGTCCGGCGGTGAACGCCAGCGCGTTGCGATTGCGCGGGCGTTCCTGGCGGACGCGCCGATCCTGATCCTGGACGAAGCCACGTCCAGCCTGGACAGCGAAAGCGAGGTGCTGATCCAGCGCGCAATGGACCGCCTGATGGAAGGCCGCACGACGCTGGTCGTGGCGCACCGCCTGTCGACGGTCCGGGCGCTGGACCGCCTGCTGGTGATGGACCATGGCCGCGTCATCGAGGAAGGCAGCCACGATGCGCTGATCCGCCTGAAGGGCGGCCTGTACCGGCGCCTGTTCGAGCGCCAGGCCCTGGAACTGACCAAGGGCCTGGACCCTGCCGAGCTGCTGGTGGACGGCGCCGTCCCGCCGCCCGCCAAGGCTGACGAGGAGGACGCCGCGTCGTTCGCCTTCGGCAAGTAATCCGGGCGCGGCTCAAGCAAAAGGCGCGGTGCGAATTCGCACCGCGCCCTTTTTTCGTTTGTGTGCCGGACGCACCGGGTCGGTGTCAGGCCGGACGGTTGGCGAAAGTCAGGCGCAGGCCGAATCCGATCAGCGCGGTGCCGAACACGATGCCCTGGATCTTCTGCGCGCGCGGGCTGGCCGCCATCCACCGGCCGACCGCGTCGCCCGCCAGCGCGCAAAGCACGTCGAACGTCAGGCCCAATCCCACGAGAATGATGCCCAGCACGGCGAATTGCTGGCCGATCGGTCCGCGCTCCGGCGATACGAACTGCGGCAGCAGCACCGAGCAGAACAGCAGCGCCTTGGGATTGAGCACATTGGTCAGCACGCCGCTCATCAGCGCGGGCGCCCAGCCCGCGTGCCGCGGCGCGCCATCGCCCGAGAGCGCAGGAACGGACACGGGC
>DALZRX010000376.1:0-4478 GCA_032015805.1 Achromobacter sp. | reverse complement strand
GGGGGGGCGGCGGCCCGCGCCGGGTCACGGCGCGGTTGGCCGATTCAGGCGCAGCAAACCCCGCCTTGAGGAAAAACGAATTCACAGGGGCGACGGCTTGCGGGCATGCTTCAGGCTGTAAAAACACCACCATAGGAACCGGCATGACATCTACAGATCCCGCCGCGTGGATCGGCAGCGGCGAGCGCAAGGCCGACGCCATGGATCCCGGCCACGCCGCGCGTATCGCCGCCACCCTCGGCGGACCCGTTCCGGCCCAGGGAGACGACCTGCCGCCGCTGTGGCAGTGGGCCTTCTTCATCGCCACGGTCGGCATGGACGGCTTGGGGACGGATGGGCATCCCTCGCGTGGCGGTTTCCTGCCGCCCGCAGAGGACCGCAATCGGATGTGGGCGGGTGGCCGGGTGGAGTTCCGCCAGCCGCTCAAGGTGGGTGTGCCGGCCGAGCGCGTAAGCGCCGTGGCCGAGGTGAAGGAAAAGACCGGGCGCACGGGCGCCCTGCTGTTCGTCACCGTGCGCCATGAATACGTGCAGTCGGGCGAAGTGGCCATCCTGGAAGAACAGGACATCGTGTATCGCCAGCCCGCGCCGCCCAAGCTCGTCGGCAGCGAGCCCGCGCCGCAGGCGCAGTGGCGCGACACGGTCAATCCGACCTCGGTCCTGTTGTTCCGCTATTCGGCCGTCACGTTCAACGGCCACCGCATTCACTACGACCATCCCTACGTCACTGGCGTCGAAGGCTATCCCGGCCTGGTCGTGCATGGTCCGCTCATTGCCACCGAGATGGTCGCCGCGTTCGTGCGCGCCCATCCCAAGGCGCGCCTCACGCATCTTGCCTACCGCGGCCTGCGTCCGCTGATTTCGCCCGCACCCTTCCAGGTCGCCGGCCGCTTGTCCGAGCCGGGCGTCGCCCAGCTCTGGGCCGAGCAGGACGGCACGCTGGCCCACCAAGCCGAATTGAGGTTCACCGAATGAACATGCAGGCCTCCCGCCCGCTGGACGGCATCACCGTCGTCAGCCTGGAACACGCCATCGCCGCCCCTTTCTGCACGCGTCAGCTCGCGGACATGGGCGCGCGCGTCATCAAGATCGAACGCCCGGGCAGCGGCGACTTCGCCCGGGGCTACGACGAGCGAGTGCGTGGCCTGTCCTCGCACTTTGTCTGGACCAACCGCTCCAAGGAAAGCCTGACGCTGGACCTGAAGCGCGACGAGGCGGGCGGCATCATGGGCCGCCTGCTGGAGTCGGCGGACGTGCTGGTGCAGAACCTGGCGCCCGGCGCCGCGGCGCGGCTGGGCCTGTCGTTCGATGCGCTGCACCAGAAGTATCCGCGCCTGATCGTCTGCGACATCTCGGGCTACGGCGAGGGCGGTCCCTACCAGGACAAGAAGGCCTATGACCTGCTGATCCAGAGCGAAAGCGGCTTCCTGTCGGTGACCGGCACGAAGGACGATCCGGTCAAGGCGGGGTGTTCCATCGCGGACATCGCCGCCGGCATGTACGCCTATTCGGCCATCCTGAACGCCTTGCTGCTGCGCCAGCGCACGGGCGTGGGCAGCCGGCTGGACGTGTCGATGCTGGAAAGCATGGTCGAGTGGATGGGCTTTCCCATGTACTACGCCTTCGAGGGCGCAGCGCCGCCCGTGCGGGCGGGCGCCGCCCATGCCTCCATCTATCCGTACGGGCCGTTCCCGGTCGGCGGCGGATCGACCATCATGCTGGGCCTGCAGAACGAACGCGAATGGCGCGTCTTCTGCGCCCAGGTGCTGCGCCAGGCCGAGGTGGCCGAAGATCCCCGGTTCATTTCCAACTCGCTGCGCACCGCGAACCGTGACGCCCTGCGCGCGCTTATCGTGGCCGCGTTTGCCGACCTGTCCATCGAGCAGGTGACCCAACGCCTTGAGGACGCCCAGATCGCGAACGCGCGCGTCAACGACATGGCGGGCGTGTGGGCGCATCCGCAATTGCAGGCGCGCCAGCGCTGGAGCGAAGTTGACAGCCCCGTTGGCGTGCTGCCGGCGCTGCTGCCGCCCGCCAGCAGCAGCGCGTTCGCGCCGCGCATGGGGGCGGTGCCGGCCGTGGGCCAAAACACCGATGCGGTGCTAGCATCACTGGGATACGCGCCGGATCAGGTGGCGCAGTTCCATGCCTCGGAGGTCGTGTGATGCATCCCGTCGTTCGTAGCGCCCTGTTTGTGCCGGCCTCGCGGCCCGAGCGCATACCCAAAGCGCTGGCCGCCGGCGCGGATGCCGTCATCGTGGACCTGGAAGACGCCGTTGAGCACCTTGCCAAGGCGACGGCCCGCGAAGCGCTTTGCGATTTCCTCGGCATGCATCGCGAGGCGCGGCTCTGGGTGCGCATCAACGACGCTTCCACCTCCTGGCACGACGACGACCTGAAAGCCTGCCGAGGCAAGGCCGGCGTCGCCGGCATCCTGCTGCCCAAGGCCGAAAGCATGATGCAGGTGCGGCACGCGGCGCAGGCCGGCTGTCCCGTGATCCCCATTCTTGAAACCGCGCAGGGCGTCCTCAATGCCGCCGAGATCGCCGCGACGCCCGGTGTCGCGCGGCTGGCGTTCGGCAGCCTGGACTATGGCCTGGACCTGGGCCTCACGCCCGACACGCCGGGTGCCGAAACAGTCCTGGACCACGCGCGGGTGCAGGTATTGCTGAATACCCGGGCGGCGGGCCTCGCGCCCGCGCTGGACGGCGTCTTTCCCGGCGTGCAGGACCAGGCGGGACTGGCCGCGGCCGCGGGCCGTGCGCAGCAGATGGGCTTTGGCGGCATGCTGTGCATCCATCCCACGCAGGTCCCGGTCATCCACGCCGCCTTCGTGCCGGCCCGGCAGGAACTCGAATGGGCGCGGCGCGTCGTCGCCGCGCATCGCGACACCGCCGCGGGCACGTTCATGCTGGACGGCAAGATGGTCGATGCGCCCGTCATTGCACGGGCGCGTCTGGTGCTGGCGCAGGCGGGCGAATCCGCGCGCGGCTGATCTGCGGGCGGCGCCTCGTCCAGACCGTGCGCCGAGGCGCGCCGAGCGTACAACCATACAAGGGCAGGACCATGGGCGAGGCGCTTTTCATCGGACACACCTACATCGACGTCACCGTGCTGGCCGACGAATGGCCCACGGGCGACCAGAAGAGCGTGGCGCGGGACTACGCGGTTTCGTTTGGCGGCAATGCGGTCACGGCGGCGTTCGCCTGCGCGCGGCTGGGATTGCCGCCCGACCTGATCTGCTCGCTGGCGCCCGACTGGCTGGGCCATATGTACACGGACATGGCGGCCGCGCACGGTGTCACGCTGCATGCGCGGCACGTGCGGCGTTCGTCGCTGTCGTTCATCATGCCCAACCACGGCAAGCGCGCCATCGTCCGCGCGCGCGACGCGGGCTATCTGAACGACTTTCCCAGGCTGGATATCGGCGGCTACCGCGCCCTGCATCTTGACGGCCATCAGCCCGACGCCGCCCTGCATTACGCGCGTGCTTGCCGCCAGGCCGGCGTGCTGACCTCGTTGGACGGGGGCGGCATGCGCGAGAACACCGACGAACTGCTGCACCATATCGACGTGGCGGTGTGCGCCGAGCGCATGTGCGAGCAGCTCGGCCTGGCGCCCGAGGGCCTCCTGGACCGGCTCAAGGCGCGCGGCTGCCGCATCGGCGCGGTGACGCTCGGCGAGCGGGGGATGCTCTGGTACGACGAAACGGGGCGTGTCGACGTATTGCCTTCATTGGACGTGCCGGCTTCGCGCATCATCGATACTTCGGGCGCTGGTGACGTGTTCCACGGCGCCTATGTCTGGTCGTACCTGACCCGGCCGGATCAACCCTGGATCGAACATTTCACCTTCGCGCGCGCGGCATCCGCGCACAAGATCCAGCATCTTGGAAATGAGGCGGGGCTGCCACAAGTGGAAGACGTCGAGCGCGCCATGATGGCATTCACGCCCAAGGCGTGATGCCCGGCGTGATGCGCGCAACGCGCCGCACGGATGCCGGCAGGCTCAGTGTCCGATCCGCTCGATCGGCTGGTCGTGGATCGCGTCGATCCACGCGTCGAGCGGCTGGCCTTGCAGCGCCAGGCCGGGCGCCAGATCGCGCAACGGCAGCAGCACAAAGGCGCGCAGATGCATGCGGGGATGCGGCAGGATCAGCCGTTCGTGGTCCAGCCGCGCATCGCCGTGCAGCAGCAGGTCCAGATCGAGGGTGCGGGGGGCATTGCGATAGGGGCGCAGGCGGCCGTGCTCGTTTTCGAGCGCCTGCAGGACATCCAGCAAATCCAGCGGCGCCAGGACGGTGTCCACGGCGGCCACGGCGTTGATGAAGTCGGGGCCGGCGGCATCCACGGGCGCGCTGCGGTAGAACGGCGAGGCCGTCACGGCGGTGACGCCCCGGGTGGCCTCAAGCTGCGTCAGGACCTGGCGCAGGGTTGCCGCGCTGTCGCCCAGGTTGGCGCCCAGGCCGACATAGGCGCG
>DALZRX010000375.1:0-4515 GCA_032015805.1 Achromobacter sp. | reverse complement strand
GCCATCGGCGGGCTACCGCGACGACGGCCGCAGCTTCCTGTTGCGCTGGCCGTTCGCCAAGCCTGCCCAGCCAATGCACGCCGTCGAGTCCTGGCATCACCTCACGCGCGAGGCCCTGACCCGCTGGAAACTACCCAGCGGTCCCGCCACCCCCGGCCCGACGCTCGACCTGCCGCTGACGGCGGCGCATGAACGCGCTGCCGGCGAAGCGCTGGCCCAGGCCGGACTGGACGGCCGGGATTTTGTCCTGATTGCCCCCACCGCCACCGGCCTGCACAAGGGCAGGATCAAGGTCTGGCCAGGATTCGATACACTGACGCGCGCCCTGCAGGCCCGCGGCCATACCGTGGTAATGTGCCCCCCTCCGTCTGAAACCGAAGAAGCCCGCCGCAATGCGCCCACGGCGCAACTGTTGCCCCCGCTGGGGTTGGGCGCCTTCGCGGCACTGACGGCGCGGGCGGCGCTGGTAATTTGTAACGATTCTGGCGTGTCGCATGTGGCGGCGGCCGCGTCGGCCCGGCAGCTTACGTTGTTCGGCGTGACGCAACCGCAACGCACCGGCCCCTGGTCCCCGCGCGCAGTGTGCGTTGGCACCGACCAGGCTTGGCCATCGCAAGAAGAAGTAGCGCAGCAGGCCGAGCGCCTGCTGGATGGTACGTAGTAATCAGGACAGTCTTGAAATGACCTTTTCCAGCTATCTCACGAATCTGATCATTCCCTTCAATTTGTGCATCACCCTCGTGGTCCTCGGACTCGTGCTTGGGCTGTTTCGCCTGCGCAAGACGGGCCTCGCCCTCATTGCGGCCGGTCTGCTCTGGGCGCTGGCCTGGTCCTTGCCCGCGACTTCGCTGTGGGCGGGCGGTGCGCTGGAAAACCGTTATCCCCACAAGCCGGCCGCCGAGATGCCCGTGGCCGACGCGATAGTCGTGTTGGGCGGCAACACCGCCAACGGACGCGCCAATTGGTTCCTGCCCTATGACAGGGACACGGCCGTGGTGCGCGTGGATGCCGCCGCCGAGCTGTACCTGGCCGGCCGCGCGCCCAAGGTGCTGCTGTCGGGCGGCGCACTGGAAGGCGACGTCAGCGAGGCCCGCGGGATGGCGCATGCGATCCGCCAGCAAGGCGTACCGGAATCGGCGCTGATCCTGGAAAACGCCAGCCGCACCACCTACGAAAACGCGACGCTCACCGAAGACCAGCTCAAGGCCCGCGGCATCGGCAAGGTACTGCTGGTCACGTCCGCGCTGCACATGCCGCGCGCCATGGCGGCCTTTTCCAAACAGGGTGTGGAAGTGATCGCCGCGCCCGCACCGCCTCAGATCGTATTGCCGGCTGATGGATCGCTGCCGTTGTGGCTTCCCGACGAACGCACGTTCGACGCCAGCCGTTCGATCCTGAAGGAATACGCCGGGCTGTTCATCTATTGGTTGCGCGGATGGGTCTGAGCTTGGCCGGCGCCGCGCTGGAATGCCGCTCGGAATGCGGCGCCTGCTGCATCGCGCCATCGATCACGCGGCCCATACCAGGCATGCCTCAGGGCAAGCCCGCCGGGGTGCCCTGTGTTCAATTGCTGCCCGACATGCGGTGCGCCATCTTCGGCCACCCTTCCCGCCCTGACTTCTGCGGCGGATTGCAGCCCCAGCCCGAAATGTGCGGCCCTCACCGGGAACACGCCATCCACTGGCTGACCGATCTGGAGCGGGCGACGGCGCCCCACCACTGAATCGGGATTCTCCACCCCGCATTCAACCGCGTTCCAGCAACGCCTGTTCGTGCACCGCCCGTACCGCGACGAGCCGCCTACGACGGCCGCCGGCGACCGTCTTCATACCGGGTGAGGCACTTCTGCAGGAACCGGATGATGCTGACGGAACGCGCCACCGTCACCCGAGGCAGTCCGAAAGGATCATCAGACGCCGCCGCCAAGCCGCGCTGGGTCAACGTGGCGTTGTCGTAACCCGCTTCGCGAACCATGGCCAGATGTTCCGGGCCGTGATCGCCATACGGATAACAGAAGGCCGTGACGGGCGCGCCCAGCGCCTGTTCCAGCTCTTCCTTGGACTGGACGATCTGGCGCCGGGCTTCGTCAGGGGGCAATTCGGGCAGATGGACGTGGTCCAGCGTGTGCGAGCCGACCTCGTTGCCGGCCTGCGCCCATTCGCGCATTTCCTGCACAGTCATCAGCGGCGAAAACGGGATGCCCTTCTGCAGGTCCCACACGTTGCCGCCGTCAAACTGCCGGGCCACGAAATAGTTGGTGGCGGTGAAGCCCAATTCACGCAGTACCGGCATCGCATTGTGATGCACGTTGCGGTAGCCGTCGTCGAATGTGATGCCAAACACCTTGCCCTGGCGTTCGCCGCGCACATAGGGCATGACGTCACGCATGGACAGGCCGCGATAGCCAAGCCGGCGCATCCAGCGCATCTGGCGCGCAAAGCTGTCGGGGTGCACCGTCAGGCCGCGGAACGGCGTGCCCTTGGGGTTGGGCTCGCCGATCTGGTGATACATGAGGATGGGGATGGACATGTAAGCGATTATAAAGCGAGGGCTCGCTCAATTGCCCATGTCCGGGCCGCCCTTCAGGCCAGACTCAAGTAGACCTGCTCAGTGCGTTGGGCGAATTTGTCCAGGCCGAATTGGGCCAGGCTCTTGGACCGCGCGGCCGGCCCCATACGGTCGATGCGGCCGGGGTCGGCCAGGATGCCGGCCACGACGCGGGCGACCGCGTCAGGCGATTTTTTCGGCACCACCCAGCCGTCGACGCCCTCGTCGATGTTCTCTGGAAGCCCGCCTTGATCGGACACGATGACGGGCAGCCCCATCGACATCATCTCGCGGCAGGCAAACGAGATCGTTTCAACCCGGTACGACAGCACGAACCCCACGTCGAGCGCAGCCAGGAAGGGGCGCACGTCATCCAGCATCCCCGCAAAAACGACACGATCAGCCAAGCCCAGCTTTTCGACTTCCTGCAACTGCTCGTGGGTGGGCGCGGCGCCCGCCAGGGCGATGTAGACGCCGGCGGCGCTGGGACCAAGCTGGGCCACGGCCCGCGCCATGTCCATCCACCCTTTATAGGAATTGGTGCCTGCGTTGCTGCCCACCAGGAGCGTGCATTTGGCCGCGCGATCGCCGAGCAGCTCGTTGCGGGCGGCCAGCGCGCGCTCGTCCGGCCAGGGAGCATACCGGGTGTTGTCCACGCCATTGGCGATAGTGGACAGCGGCCGCGCCGCGTAAGGCGATGCGCGCAGCATGCGCTCCACGAAGTCGCACACGCCGATCACGTGGTCCGTGCCCAAGCGGGTGCGCAGGGCGGCACCGAGATACGAGATGGGAATGTCGTTGTGCTTGGTCAACACGATGCGCGGCCGACGCTTGCCCATGCCCATGCAGGCCAGGATGACGGTGCGGTGGTCGGACGACCCGTTGACGTGAACGACGTCGATCTTGCGGGAGACAATCACGCGCCGCAGGGTCCGCGCGGCGGCCAGACGCTTGCCAAGCCGGCTGGGATACTCCTGGGCGACCGCGTGCACCCCGGGCACTTCGCTCGCGAGCCGATAAAGGCTGCTGCCGCCGGGCACGGCGACCGTCAACTGATGTTGCTGGGCCAGCGCGCGCAGCAACGAAACGACGTAAATGGTGTGGCCGCCAATCGTCGTGTTGCTGTGGTAATTCGTGTACAGAATATTCATGGGTCGGGGACTTACGCCTCTTTGAGATTATTTGCCGCGGGACGCCAGGAACATGAGTTTGGCGTAGCGCAGGAAGCTTCCCATTGACGCAATCACCGCCAGCACCAGCCCATGCCGCCCGTCCAGAAAACCGCGGCGGATCAGATAGATGCGCACGAAGGTCCAGAAGCCGTGGCCCAGCGCCCCGAAGACCGAGGTGCGCTTGCCCTTGGCATACATCATGGCGGCCGCGTCGGACGAATAACGGTTGACCTTGGTGATCAGGGCGTCCAGGTTGTCGTAGGGGTAGTGGTTGAAGTAGCCCCGCATTTGCAGGGGCCGGCCATTGGCCGGCACCACGCGTTCATGGACGGCGGCGTCGGTGAAACGCGCCGTGCCCCGCTTGAAAAGACGAAGCACGTAGTCGGGCCACCAGCCGCTGTGACGGATGTCGCGGCCGCAGAAGTTGGACAGGCGCGCAATTTCGTACGCGTCGGCCTGGGGCGCGCGCAGCACCTCCTGGATTTCCTGGGCCAGCTCGGGGGTGACGCGCTCATCCGCGTCGATCGACAGCACCCAATCGCCGGTCGCCAGATCCAGCGCGCGATTCTTCTGCGGGCCGAAACCGGGCCAGTCGGCGGTCACTTCGACCCGGGCGCCAAGCGCCTGCGCCAGTTCGACGGTGCCATCGGTACTGCCGGAATCCACCACGATGAATTCGTCGGCGAACGACACGGACTTCAGGCAGGCGGCGATGTTCGCCGCCTCGTTCTTGGTGATGATGATGACTGATAACTTCATCCGCGATTCCTAAGACGCTTTTTCCAGGCCTTCCAGG
>DALZRX010000374.1:0-4522 GCA_032015805.1 Achromobacter sp. | reverse complement strand
AGGCGCGCGGCACGACGGCGATGCCGGCGCCGGCCTCGACCATGCGGCACACGGCTTCGAAGCTGCCCACGTGCACGCGCTGGCAGATGCGCTTGCCCAGGCCGCTGGCGATGTCTTCGAGAAAGGTCTGGATCGCGCTGTCCGGGTGGATGCCGACGAACTGATAGGCATCCACGAGGTCGGCGAAATGCGCGGTCTTCTGCGAGGCGAGCGGGTGATCCAGCGAGGTGACCACGGTGAGCTCGTCGCGAAACAGCGGCGTCACGTCCAGGCCCTCGACGTCGATGTTGCCCGCCACGAGGCCCAGGTCCGCGGCCCCGGCGCGGATCGCGATGACGATGTCGCCGGAGATCTTTTCCTCCAGCTCGACGTCGACGTCCGGGTTCTCGGACAGGAACGTGGACAGCGCATCGGCCAGGAATGAATTGGTGGCGGTGGTGTTGGCCAGCAGCCGCAGGCGCCCCTTCAGGCCGCTGGCGTAGGGCTGCAGATCCGCGTTCAGGCATTCGAGCTGGCGGAAGACGGCGTTGGCGTGCTTGAGCAGCACTTCGCCCGCCGGCGTCAACGCAACCCCCGTGGCCATGCGCACCAGCAGCCGGGCCTTGAATGCCTCTTCCATGTGCTTGACCCGCGCGCTTGCCGCCGGCAAGGACAGGAAGGTGCGCTCCGCCGCACGGGTCAGATTGAGTGTTTCGCCCACGTTCAAAAACAAACGCAGGTCCGTCAGATCATGTCTCATGTTCCACCACGCAGAAGGGGGGCATTTCTAATTTTGAATTCTTCGAATGCCGGGTCGAATCTACCATGAGGCATGCCCATGAACCAGACGGGTTGATGCGGAACTGTTTTCCACACACGGCGTGCGCGCCGCAGCACAGGAGTCAAAGGCAATGAGCGGCTTGGTATCCGGAAAGGTGGTGATCGTGACGGGCGCGGGCGGTGGCATCGGCCGCGGCGTCGCGTTGGCAATGGCCGAGGCGGGCGCGAAGGTCGTGGTGAACGACATCGGCGTTTCGCTCACGGGCGAAGGCGGCGCGGACGGTCCCGCGCAGGCGGTCGTCAAGGAAATCGTCGAGGCCGGCGGCGCCGCCGTGGCCAACACGGACAGCGTGGCCGCGTACGACAGCGCGAGCCGCGTCGTGCAGACCGCCATTGACGCATTCGGCCGCGTCGACGCGGTGATCAACAACGCAGGCAACCTGCGCGACCGGGTTTTCCACAAGATGAGCGAAGAAGAATGGCGCCAGGTGATCGACGTGCACCTGAACGGCTCGTTCTACATGAGCCGCGCGGCCGCGCCCTACTTTCGCGAGCAGGAATCCGGCGCATTCGTGCACATGACGTCCACGTCGGGGCTGATCGGCAACTTTGGGCAGGCCAATTACGCGGCCGCCAAGCTGGGCATCGTTGCGCTGTCCAAGTCCATCGCTTTGGACATGGCGCGCTACAACGTGCGCTCCAACTGCATCGCGCCGTTTGCCTGGAGCCGGATGACAAGCTCCATCCCCGCCGAAACGGACGAAGAAAAGGCGCGGGTCGAGAAGCTGAAGAAGATGGAAGCCGGCAAGGTGGCGCCGATGGCGGTGTTCCTGGCCAGCGACGCCGCCAGCGAGATCACGGCGCAGATCTTCGCCGTGCGCGCCAACGAGATCATGCTGATGAGCCAGCCGCGCCCGCTGCGCACGGTGCACCACGGCGAAGGCTGGACGCCCGAGCGCATCGCCGAGATCGCCGTGCCCGCCATGCGCAAGCATTTCTACGCGTTGGAGCGTTCGCCCGACGTGATCGACTGGGATCCCATCTGAGGCCGCCACATGCCGTTGGACTATGCAACCGTGAAGGACTGGCGCTTTGATGACGTGCGCCAGCGCTATGACCAGAAGGACACCATGCTGTATGCGCTTGGCATCGGCCTGGGACAGGACCCCGAGGATTCGGGCCAACTCCGCTACGTGTACGAAAAGGACCTGCGCACGTTCCCGACCATGAGCGTGATTCTCGGCTACCCGGGCTTCTGGGTCAGCGATCCGCGCTCGACCGTGGACTGGGTGAAAGTCGTGCACGGCGAACAGCGGCTGACGCTGCACGCGCCGCTGCCCGTGGCGGGCACCGTCACCGGCAGGACGCGCAACACCCATGTCATCGACAAGGGCGCGGACAAGGGCGCCATCATCGTCAGCGAACGCACGCTGCACGACGAGGACGGCGCCTGCCTTGCCACGCTGCGCAGCAGCACGTTCTGCCGCGGCGATGGTGGCTTCGGCGACGGCGACGCCAGCCCGGAAGCCCTGCCCGCCGCCCCCGATGGCGACCCCGAGCTGCGTTGCGAACTGCGCATCCCGCCCAGCGCGGCGCTGCTGTACCGGTTGAATGCCGACCGCAACCCGTTGCATGCCGATCCGGAGGTCGCGCGCCAGGCGGGTTATCCCCGGCCCATCCTGCACGGCCTGTGTTCGTACGGCGTCGCCGCGCATGCCATCGTGAAGACGTTCTGCGATTACGACGCCGCGCGGCTCACCACCTTGAACACGCGCTTCTCGGCCCCTGTCTACCCGGGAGAGACGCTGCAGTGCGACATGTGGCGCATGCCGGACGGCCAGATCCGTTTCATTGCCCGCGCGAAAGAGCGCGGCATCGTGGTCATGAGCCACGGCACCGCGACGGTGCAATCATGACGCGACCGCCTCCGCTTGACGGCATCCGGGTGCTGGACCTGTCGCGCATCCTGGCCGGCCCGTGGTGCACGCAGAACCTGGCCGACCTGGGCGCCGACGTCATCAAGATCGAACGTCCGCACGTCGGCGACGACACCCGCGCGTGGGGGCCGCCCTTTCTGAAGGATGGGGACGGCCAGGACACCAACGAGTCGGCCTACTACCTCAGCGCCAATCGCAACAAGCGCTCCGTCGAGGCCGACATGGCCACACCCGAGGGCGCGGCACTGATCCGGGAACTGGCCGCGGTCAGCGACATCCTGGTCGAGAACTTCAAGGTGGGCGGCCTGGCCAAATACGGGCTGGACTACCAGAGCCTAAAAGCAATCAATCCGCGTCTCATCTATTGCTCGGTGACCGGCTTTGGCCAGGATGGACCGTTTGCGCAGCGCCCCGGCTACGACTTCATGATCCAGGGCATGGGCGGGCTGATGAGCATCACCGGCGAACGCGACGACCTTCCCGGCGGCGGGCCGCAGAAAGCGGGGGTGGCCGTCACCGACATCGTCACCGGCATGTACGCCACCGTGGCGGTGCTGGCGGCCCTGCAGGAGCGCCATCGCAGCGGCCTGGGCCAGCACCTGGACATCGCGCTGCTGGACAGCCACGTGGCGCTGCTGGCCAACCAGAACTCCAATTACTTCAACTCGGGCGTGGCGCCCACGCGCGCCGGCAATGCGCATCAGAACGTGGTGCCCTACCAGGTGTTCGCCGCCAGTGACGGCCATCTGATCGTGGCCACCGGCAACGAGTCGCAATATCGCGCGTACTGCCGCGCCATCGGCGTGCCCGAACTGGGCGACGATCCCCGCTTTGCCACCAACCGGCTGCGCGTCAACAACCGCGTGGAACTGATCGGCATCCTGACGGACATCATGCGCGAAGGACGACGCGACGACTGGATCGCCAAGCTGGAGGCGGTGGGCGTGCCCTGCGGCCCGATCAACGACATCGCCCAGGCCTTCGCCCATCCGCAAGCGCAGGCGCGCCAGCTGCGGCGCGACATGCCGCATCCGGCCGGCGGCGTAGCGCCGGTCACTGCCAGTCCGCTGCGGTTTTCGGGTTCTCCGGTCGTCTACCGGCGCGCGCCGCCGTTGCTGGGCGAGCACACCGAGGAGGTGTTGCGCGACGTGCTGGGCAAGTCCGCAGACGCGATTGCAGCGTTCCGCAAATAGGCCACCGCAACGCGCGCCTTGCGCCAAGGACGATTCGTCCAGCAGCCAACGGCGCGTGTTGAACCCGCCCCTCCCCGCGTTGAGGGCGTGTGCCAAAAAAATTGGCCGCTGATGTCAGCGGCCAATAGTGCTTTCGCAGGTCAGTTCATTCAGGCAACGGCGACCGGGATCTTCCCGATCTTCGCCTGCCATTCCTTCGGTCCGGTCGTGTGGACCGACGTGCCCTGGGCGTCCACCGCCACGGTCACGGGCATGTCCTTCACGTCGAACTCATAGATGGCTTCCATGCCCAGATCGGCAAAGCCCAGCACCTTGGCGCCGCGGATCGCCTTGGACACCAGGTAGGCAGCGCCGCCGACGGCCATCAGGTAGGCCGAGCCGTGCTTCTTGATGGCTTCGATGGCCACCGGGCCGCGCTCGGACTTGCCGATCATCGAGATCAAGCCCGTCTTCTCCAGCATCATGTCGGTGAACTTGTCCATGCGCGTGGCGGTGGTGGGGCCGGCGGGACCGACCACTTCATCGCCCACCGGATCCACCGGACCGACGTAGTAAATGACGCGGTTGGTGAAGTCCACGGGCAGCGGCTCGCCCTTGGCCAGCATGTCCTGGATGCGCTTGTGCGCGGCGTCG
>DALZRX010000373.1:0-4528 GCA_032015805.1 Achromobacter sp. | reverse complement strand
CCGCCGCGCGGCGCCCGGCGGCGGTGGGCACGCGGCGCACCAGCGCCTGCAGGGCGGCGGCGATCTCCGAGGTGGCGACTTCGGGCGAAAAACAGGCGTCGGCGCCGCAATGCAGGCCGAGGATTCGGTTTTCGGGGGTATCGAATGCGGAAATGGCGACGATGCCGGCGGTGGTGTCCATGGCGCGCAGACCTGCAACGGCCATGCAGAGATCGGTGAATTCGGCTTGCATCACGAGCAGCGGGGTGCGGCGGGCCTGGAACAGGCGGAACAGTCCGTTGGAGTCTTCGCAAGGGCGCGGCGAGAACCCCATTTCGGCCAGTTCGTCGCTTCGGCGCACGCGCTGGCCGGCGTCGGGAGCGAAGACGATCAGGTCTAATAGGTCATTCATGAATCGTTGTAAACATCATGCAGCTTGAGCTCTTGCATGATGCATCGGATACAACGGTTTCCCAAACCGCGCACAACGCCACTTTCCTACCCGAATTCTCGGCCATGGCCGCGCGAGAAGCCTTTTGGCGTCTCAGGGAGGGGCTGCAAGACCCTCATTCCACCAACCGCCGCCGAGCGCCTGTAACAATGCGGCCGTGTCGGTGTACCGTGCGGCGTCTGCCCCAATGCGCGAAATCCGCGTCTGTAACACCTGGCGCTGGCTGTCCAGCAGGCTCAGATGGCTGATGCCGCCGGCCTGGTAGCGGCCCGCCGCGATGCGGCCGGCTTCATCCGCGCGCCGCCACGCGTCGTCGTAGGCCGCAAAGGCCTCGCCGTCCGTCTGCACGGCGCGCAGCGCATCGGCAACCTGCCGGAAACCGTCCAGCACCGTCTGGCGGTAGGACGCGGCGGCCGCGTCGTAGGCCGCTTCGGCCGAGCGTTTGCGCGCGCGCAGTTCGCCGCCGTGAAAGAGTGGCTGCACCAGACCCAACCCCAAATTCCACACGTTCACGCCGTCCGAGAGTTCGTTCACGCCGGTGCGCTGCGAGCCGAAGCTGGCAGTCAGCGTGAACTGCGGATACAGGTTGGCCGTGGCCACACCCACATCGGCCGACGCCTGACGCCACAGGGCTTCGGCGGCCAGGATGTCGGGCCGCTGGCGCGTCAGCGCAGAGGGCACACCGGTGGGGACGTCCGGCGGCAGCGTCAGATCGGCCAGGCGCAGCGGCGGCGATTGCAGGGCGGCGGGCAGCACGCCCAGATAGGTGGCCAACTGATGGGTCACCTGCGCAAGCTGGTATTCCAGCGGCGGCACGGTGGCGCGAGTCTGCGCGACCAGCAGCTCCTGGTTGCGCAGGTCGGCCAGGGCGATGCCGCCGGCCTCCAGCCGCTTGACCATGATGTCCTGCTGGCTGATCTGCGCCGCCAACAGGTCGCGCGTGGCCGTCAGCCGCTCGGCCAGATCGGCCTGGCGGATCGCGGCGGTGACGACATTGGCGGCCAGTGACATGCGTGCCGCCTGCAGTTCGTGCGCCTGGTAATCCGTTTGCGCGGCCAAGCCCTCCAGTGCGCGGCGGTTGGCGCCGAAAACGTCCAGCGTGTAGGAAACGTCGATGGAGGCGTTGTAGAGCGTGAAGGGCGGAGGCGGCTCGGCGACCGGCACGCCATAGGCGGCCGGATCGACCTTCTTGCGGGCCGCCGACAGATTGCCGTCCACCGAGGGCAACATGCGCCCGCCGGTGTCGGCGGACAGGTCTTCCTGCGCCTGCCGCAGGCGGGCGCGAGCCTCGTCCAGCGTGGGGCTGGCGTCCAGCGCCTGACGAACCAGCGCGTCAAGTTGTTCCGACCGGAACAATTGCCACCACTGTGCGGGAATGTCGGCACCCGGCTGCAGGCGCTGCTCGCCCGCGGGCAACGCGTCCTGTCCCTGCGTGTAGGAAGCCACGCCCGGCTCGGCGGGCTGGTCGAAGTCGGGGCCGACCGCGCAGGCCGACAGCAATGCGCACAGCGCCATCGAGGCCAAGGGTCGGCAAGCGGGCAGTCGGGCGGAGCAGGGCATGGGCATCAATCCAGAGTGCGGCGGTAGAACTTCACGGCGGCCGTCATGACGATGACGGTGAACAGCATCAGGGGCCAGATGTTGGGCCACAGGTCCCACCAGCCGTTGCCCTTGAGCAGGATGCCCCGGATGAGTCGGTTGAAATACGTCAGCGGCAGCAGGTTGCCCAGGTGCTGCGCCCACATCGGCATGCCCTGGAACGGAAACATGAACCCCGACAACAGCATGTTCGGCAGGAAATAGAACATGGTGAGCTGCATGGCCTGAAGCTGGTTCTGCGCCAGCGACGACAGCGTGATGCCGACCGTCAGGTTCGCCGCCACGAACAGCAGTGCGGCCAGGTACACGGACAGCAGGCTGCCCATGATGGGCACGTGGAACACGAAATGCGCGGCGGCGAGAATGATGCTTGCCTGGATCAGGCCGATGGCGATGTACGGGACGATCTTGCCGGTCATCACCTCGATCGGCCGCACCGGCATCGCCAGCAGGTTTTCCATGGTGCCGCGTTCACGTTCGCGGGTCATGGCCAAGCCCGTCATCATCACCAGCGTCATCGTCAGAATCACGCCCATCAGTCCGGGCACGGTGTTGTATTGCGAGATCTGCTCTTCGTTGTAGAGCTGGTGGATGCGCACGTCGAATGGCGGCTGCCCGCCCGCCAGGGGCGAGAGCGGTCCGGTCAAATCCTTTTGCGCGACGGCTTCGGTGAGCTGGGTGGCCGCGCCCAGCGCCATGCCGGTGGCCATGGGGTCGGTGGCGTCCGCCTCGATCAACAGCGCCGGACGTTCGCCCCGCAGCAGGCTGCGCGTGAAATCAGGCGGAATGGTCACGACGAACAGCACGCGGCCCTGCGCCAGGGCCGCGCGTCCGGCCTCTTCGGTGTCCAGTTCCTCGACGATGTGAAAGTAGTCCGACGCGCGCATCGCCGCGATGAAGCTGCGCGTGAACGGGCTGTGGTCCGATGCGATCACGGCAGTGGGCATCTGGCGCGGATCGGTATTGATCGCGTAGCCGAAGAGCGCAAGCTGCATGATGGGCAGACCCACGATCATGCCGAAGGTGATGCGGTCGCGGCGCAACTGCAGGAACTCCTTTAGCACCATGCTCCACCAGCGCGACCAGGAAAATCCATCGGAACGCGGGGTCATGGCTTGCTCGCAAAGTTGTCGGTGGACCGGTTCATCAGGTAGATGAAGACGTCCTCCAGGCTGGTGTCGATGCGTTCCAGGCGCAGGTCCTGCCCTGCGATGGCCGCGCGCAGCGTGCTTTCGAGTTGGACCGCGTCCTGGCCGCTGACGTGCAGGGCCGATCCAAATGCCACGGTCTGGTCGACCCCGGGGGCCGCGCGCAACTGCTGGCCCAGCGGGACCAGGTTGGACCCGTGAATCGCCCAGGTGGTCAGGCCTTGCTCGGCGATCACCTCGTCCGCGGTGCCTTGCGTCAGCAGCTTGCCGTATGAGATGTAGGCCAGCTTGTGGCAGCGTTCGGCTTCGTCCATGTAGTGGGTGCTGACCAGCACCGAGATGCCGCGCGCGGCCAGTTCATGAAGCTGTTCCCAGAAATCGCGCCGCGCCGTCGGGTCCACGCCGGCCGTGGGCTCGTCCAGCAGCAGCAGCTTTGGCTGGTGCAGCAGGCAGGCGGCCAGCGCCAGCCGCTGCTTCCACCCGCCCGACAGCGACCCGGTCAACTGTCCGGCCCGGCTTTGCAGCCCGAGGTCCTGCAGCGCGCGGTCCACGGCTTCCTTGCGCTGGGGCATGCCGTACATGCGGGCGACAAAGTCCAGGTTCTCGCGGATGGTCAGGTCCTCCCAGTAGGAGAACTTCTGGGTCATGTAGCCGACGTTGCGCTTGATCTGGGCGCTGTCGCGCAGGATGTCGTAGCCCAGGCACGTGCCGCTGCCTGAATCGGGGGTGAGCAGGCCGCACATCAGGCGGATGCAGGTCGTCTTGCCGCTGCCATTGGGCCCCAGGAAGCCGAAGATCTCGCCTTCGCGAACCTGCAGCGACACGTCGTTCACGACGTGCTTGTCGCCGAAGTGCTTGTTCAGGCCGTGGACGTCGATGACGTTGGCGCCGGCGTCGGGGGCGATCATTGGAGGGTGGCCTCCACGGGCTGGCCGGGATGCAGCCGCGTGGCCGCATCCGGCGCGGGTCGCGCCTCCACCATGTAGACCAGCTTGCTGCGGCTCTCGCGGCTGTAGATGACCGGCGGGGTGTATTCGGCCTGGTCGGAAACGTAGTCGATGCGCACGGGTATCGGATCGCCGCAGCCATCGCAGCGCAGCGTGGCCTGCTGGCCGATCTTCAGCGATCCCACGACCGTCTCCGGCACGAAGAAGCGCACCTTGATGTTGCCGGGCGGCAGCAGGCTGACGACCGGGCTGCCGGCCGGCACCCATTCGCCCACCCGGTACATCGTGTCGAACACCCGGCCCGCGGACGGCGCGGCAAGCTGCTTCTGGGCAAGCGTCCATTCGGCCTGCGCAAGCGCCGCGTTGGCCGCTTCGACCTGCGAGGCCTGCGCTCGCCGGGCCTC
>DALZRX010000372.1:3921-4533 GCA_032015805.1 Achromobacter sp. | reverse complement strand
CCGCTGCTGCTGGCGGCAAGCGCCACCACCACCAGCACGGCGCCCAGCACTGCCAACGCCAGCGGCGCGGAGACGCGCTTCGCGCTAGCGCCCCATGACACCGGCCGCCTCCCGCTTGAGTTCGGTCAGCGCGAGCGGCAGGCGCGGGCCCATGCCCAAGAGGAGCAGGTCGTCCATGACGATCACACGCTTGCGCGCGGCGGCCGGCGTGGTGGCCAGCCCCGGCAGGGCCAGCAGCTTGTCCACGCCGCCAGACGCTTCAAGCGACGTGCGCGTCACCACGATGAGATCCGGCGCAAGCGCGCTTACAGCCTCGGCCGAAAGCGGTTTGTAGCCGTGCTGGTCCTTGAGCACGTTTGCCAGTCCCGCCATCGTCATGACCTCGTTGGCCGCCGTGCCGCCCCCCGCGCCCTGCAGCGTGCCGGTGCGGTTGATCACCAAAATCGCGCGAGCACCGGTGACCGGGATCGCCTCGACCGCCTTGAGGTCGCGAGTGATCCCGGTCACCAGGGCTTCACCCGCCGGGACCACGTCCAGCGCCTCGGCGATGTTGCGGATGCGGGCTTTCAGCGAATCCACCGACGGGGCGTCCGGCACCGTCACGATACGCAC
>DALZRX010000372.1:0-3911 GCA_032015805.1 Achromobacter sp. | reverse complement strand
CCGACGTCGCCCAGGCGCTTGAGCGCGTCGGGCGGGCCGGCCTGCTCGGACGCCAGCACCAGGTCGGGCTTGAGCGCCAGCACGCCTTCCACCGGCACCGCGCGGTAATAGCCGACGCGCGGCAGCTTGGTCGCGGCCTCGGGATACAGGCTGGAGAGATCGTCTCCCACCAGCTTGTCTCCCTGCCCGAGCTGATACACGATCTCGGTCACGCTGCCGCCCAGGGTCACTACCCGCTCGGGCGGCGCCGCCTGCGCGCCCGCCGCCAGAAACCAGGCCGCCACTGCCAACCATTTTTTCATCGCTATCGATTCCTTATGCGCTCAAGCGGCCAGCGGCGCGCTGCACAGGCCAACCATCAGCTCGCGCCATTGGACGAGCTCCGGCTTGCCCGGCTTGCGTTCGCCGAAGAACTGCACGATCAGGTCGCCCGACGAGGCATACACCTCCAGGGAAGTCACCCAGCCGTCGGTCGTGGGCTTGTTGACCACCCACGCCGAGGCGATCGCGGTGGTGTCCAGGTGCAGGTTGAATTTGGGATCCAGCACGTTGAACCAGGGCCCGGTACGGCGCAGCGACTGCACCGGCCCGGAGTGGATCTGAATCATGCCGCGGTTGCCCACGAAGCACATGATGCGCAGGCCCGATTCCGACGCGGCTTGCAGCATGCGTTCGACGGCGTCGGCTGGCACAGGCTGCGCCAGGTCTTCGCCGGCCGCCGACAATGCCGCCAGGCGCGAGACCTTGAACTTGCGCAGCAGCGGGAAGAATTCGTGCGTGTCCTTCATGCCCAGCCACGCCTCGCGCCAGGCCGGGGCGTCCTCGACCTGCTCGGCGTCCGCGGACGGCGCGTAGGGTTCGGTCACGGGCCACTGCGACTCCCCGGCGAAGCGCGCGACCAGCGCGTTGTAGGCGGCGCCATCGGTAGCGTCGGTGCGGTAGACCTTGTGCACGGCCACGCCCGCGCCATCGAAGAACTGCAGGCTGTGGCGGCCGTCTTGCTCGACCGCCCAGGCGGTCTTCCATGCGGTGAAGAACACGCGCAGGTCGATGTCCGGTCCCAGCACCAGGCCTACCGGACCGTCGGCCTGGATGTCTTCATACCTGCCGTGGCGCTCGTGCACACACCAGTCGTTGCGGGTCAGGGCCATGACTTCGCCCAGCGTGCCCAGTTCGCGGAAGATCTCCTGGGGCGTGCCATGCAGCGCCGTCGCCTTCACGCCGCCACAGCCGGCGGCCACCCACTCGGCCTCGGAAACGCCCAGGGTCTGGGCAAGATTGCGGGCGCGCAGCCCGGGTTGCGAGGCGGCCAGTGCCTCGTTGCGGGCGCGCAGTTGCTCAGCGCGGGTGGAGAAATCGGTATTCGTCATCGTAGGCCCTCCGGCCGGTGCAAACACATTGCTGAAAACCGCCGCCGGGTCCGGTCAGCGCCGAAAGGCGGCGGACCGAACTCAATATTGATAAGTCAGTGAGACGCGCACGCTGCGTCCCGGTTCCGTGTACCAGTCGACCGCACGCGGGATCGCGGTGGCGCCCGCGGTCGGCACGTTGATGGCCTCCCAGTACTTCTTGTCGAACAGGTTGAACACGCCAGCCTGGACCTGCAAGCCCTTCACCGCCGCCGGACGCCAATAGCCCATCAGGTCGACCACGCCATAACCCGGCGCCTTGAAGTCGGGATTCGGCGCATCGGCCGAGGCCTCGGGATACTCGACCTTGTTGCGCTGCATCGCCGTGGTCAGCATGGCGTCCACGCCCCACACGTCGCGGCCGTAACCCACGCCCAGCACCGCCTTCAACGGCGCCACGGAATTCAGATATTGGCCCGTGCCCTCGTCCTTGCCCACTGCCCAAGCCAGCGAACCCCACGTGCGCCAGCCCGGTGCGAACTTCCAGTGCGCGCTTGCCTCGGCCCCATAGATCCGGACCTTGGCGCGGTTGACGTTGCCCGTGACGCCCAATGGATACTGCCCCGCCCAGCCCGGCTGCCACTGCGGCGAGTTGGGATTCAGCGGCACATCGCCATCGATAAAGTTCTGATAACGATTATCAAAGAACGATACCGCACCGCCCAGGTCGTCGGAACCGATCTTGGCGCCCAGTTCCCAACCCTTGCTGGTTTCAGGCTTCAGGTACGGGTTGCCGACGCGCAGGTACGTGCCCGGGCCGCCATAGTTGGTGTAGAGCTGGGTGGCGCTGGGCGCCTTGAAGCCATAGGCGTACTGCGCGTAGAGACTGAGCTGTTCGGCCGCCCGCCACGTGCCCAGCAGCTTGGGCGAGAAGCGGCTGCCACTGTTGCTCGGCGGGAGCGCGCCCGCGTTGGGATTGCTCTCGTAGCTGGCGCTGGATTGCGGCTTCTGTTCGTAGTGGTCATAGCGCAGGGCCGGGGCAAGCGTATAGCGCCCATCGGCAAAACTGAATTCGTCCTGCACCCACAGCGCCCACTGGTCGCCCTTGGACTGCGGCACATCCGCCTGGTTCGTGTGCAGCATGTCGCACGCACGCGGGCCGAACGGCGCCGGCATGCCGGGACGGATCACGGGGCAGTTGTCGTAGCCGCTGGAGTTCTGCTCGGTCTTGTTGCCGTACCACTCGCCGCCAAACGACCAAAGCTGCGACACCGACGCGCCCGCGATGCGCTTGGTGAACTCCGTGCTCGCGCCGAAAAGCGTCTGCTGGATCGAATTGCTGCGGCCATAGGGGCCGTTCGGAAAGCCGTAGCGGAAAGGGTCGCCCGGAATGATGCGGGCACGTGCATCGACGCCGCGGATGCCGTCCAGCGAGTTGTCCAGACGCACCCGTTGCCAGTACACCACCGCGTTGGCCGTGTCGATCAGCCCGCCCGAATCGGGCGCGGTGTACGTGTAGTCGAACGACACGCGCTCGCGTTCGGTTTCCTTGCGGGTGCTGTTTTCGCCGATGAGGTAGCTGGTGCCGGGCCCCTGCTCCCATTTGCTGTCGATGTCCGCATCGCGCTTGAAGTATTCGCCCGTCAGCCCGAACAGATGCGCGCCGTCCACGCGCTGCTGCAGCTTCATCAGGAAGCTTCGCTGGTCATAGTCCTCGGGGCTGGGCTTGCTGCGGCTGGCGCCATAGCCGCCCACGTCGCCGCGGTTGTCCAGTTCGTGACCGTTGCGCACGCCGGCCTGCACCAGCCAGAACGTGTTGCTGTGGATCTGGCCGGCCAGCGCGGCATTGGCGCCCCAGCTATTGTCGGCGGAGTCGTAGTCGGTCTTGGCAAGCGCCCCGAAGGTCTTGCCATCGCTCAGCAGGTCCGACGGATTCAAGGTGTGCAGGTCGGCAATGCCCGAGATCGCGCCTGAACCGCCGCCGGTGGCGTCCGCGCCGCGCACGATATCCAGGCGCGACAGGCTGTTGAAGTCCACCGCTTCCAGGCCGCCCTTCACGCCGCGCGCGCCATCGTCCAGCCAGGGCAGGCGGATGCCGTCCACGCGGGTCAGTACCCGGTCCTGGTCCAGGCCGCGGATGTTGATGCTGTTGGTCTGGCGATTGAAACTCACGCCCGGTTCCGCGCGCCGTCCCAGGTCGGTCCAGTTCCGGATCTGCAGATCGTCCATGCGGCGCCGGTCGGTGCTGGTGTCCCAGGCCGGCGTGATGGCGGTGGCCTCACCGTCGATCTGGACCGGCGCGAGCTGCGTCACGGCGCCCTGCGGCAGGGCCTGCAGCACGAACACGCCGCCGCTGCGCTCCTGCACGCCAAGCCCGCTACCTGCCAGAAGACGCGAGAACCCGTCATGCACCGAGTAGTTCCCCTGCAATCCCGAGGTGCGGCGCTGCCCCACCAGCGCCGCATCGAACAACACGGTCACGCCGGCGCTGTCCGCAAAGCGCGGAAGCGCATCCGCCAGCGCGCCCGCCGGGATGCTGTAGCCGCGCATCCCGGCCTGCGC
>DALZRX010000371.1:0-4544 GCA_032015805.1 Achromobacter sp. | reverse complement strand
GTGCGCCTGCAGGCGCAGCCCTCGGGCGGCAATGCGCTGCCCGGCGTGATCGAATCGTCGCTCTACCTGGGGTCCGTGCTGGAGGTGCGGGTGCAGCTCGATGGCGGCGACCGCATGATCAGCCAGATCGTCAACGCGGGCATGCGCGCCGCGCCGCCCGCCGCCGGCGCGCGCGTCTACGCCTGCTTCGAACCCGACGACTGCGTCGCCTTCACGCAATAGGAGGCGCCATGACGACCGCAACGCAGGACGGGCGCCCCAGCCGCTGGCTGGGACCGGGGCTGGCCTTTCCGGCCTCGCTGGTGGTGCTGGTGATCATCATGATCCCCATCCTCCAACTGGCGCGCTACAGCTTCAATCATTTCGACCCGGTCGAGATGATGCAGACCGCCTTCACGTTCGAGAACTACGCCAAGTTCTTTGGTGATCCCTACTATCGCGACATCTTCTTCACCACCCTGGGCATTGCGGCGCTGTGCACGGTGCTGGCGCTGGTGCTGGGGTTTCCGGTGGCGTATTTCCTGGCGCGCACGCAGAGCCGCTTCAAGAGCCTGTTCGTGATCCTGCTCGTGTTTCCGCTGATGGTGGGCAACGTGGTCCGCGCCGCCGGCTGGATGGTGGCGCTGGGCAACGCGGGCGTGGTCAACGCCGTATTGCAGGGGCTGGGCATCATCGATAAGCCGCTGACGCTGATGTACACGCCGACGGCGGTCGTGATTGGCACCACGGCCGTCGTCATGCCGTATCTGATCCTGACGCTGCAAAGCGTGCTGGAAGGCATGGATCTGTCAGTGGAAGAAGCCGCGCGCAATGTGGGCGCCAGCTTCTTCACCACGTTCCGCCGCATCGTGCTGCCGATTGCCGCGCCGGGCGTGGCGGCCGGCACGATGCTGGTGTTCATCCTCTGCATGAATGCGTACGCCACGCCGGTACTGCTGGGCGGCTCCGGCCTGACCATGATGGCGCCGGCGCTGTACGACCAGATCACCAAGGCCTCGAACTGGCCCTTCGGCGCCGCGCTGGCGGTCATCCTGGTCTGCGGCACGCTGGTCATTGCGCTGTTGTCGAACTGGCTGATCCACCGGCGCTATATCAAGACCATGGCGTCCTGACCAAGACACCACAACAAGGAAATTCTCATGTCCGCTGTGCTGTTCAAGAACGCGAACCTGCTCGATCCCCTGCAGCCCGATCTGCTGGAGGGCCACCATGTGCTGGTGGAGGACGGCGTCATCAAGGAAGTGTCGGACAAGCCGATCGGCGCGTCCTCGGCGCGGGTGATCGATGCCGCCGGCCGCACGCTGATGCCCGGCCTCATCGATCTGCACGTGCATGTGCTGGCCACGCAGTTGAACCTCAGCACGCAAGGGGTCCTGCCCGACGCGCTGGTGATGATGCGCGCGGTGCCCATCATGGCGGCGATGCTGCGCCGGGGCTTTACCACCGTGCGCGATGCGGGCGGCGCGGGCTGGGGCCTGAAATGCGCCGTCAACGAAGGCACGGTCAAGGGGCCGCGCCTCTTCATCTCCGGCCGCGCCATCAGCCAGACGGGCGGCCACGGCGATCCGCGCCCGCGTTCCGATCATCTGCGTCCCATGAGTTTCTGCGGTTGCTGCTTTCGGGCCGGCGACATCGGGCGCGTGGCGGACGGCATCGACGACGTGCGCAAGGCCGTGCGCCAGGAACTTCAGATGGGCGCGGACCAGATCAAGATGATGGCCTCGGGCGGCGTGGCCTCGCCCACCGACCCCATTGCTGCCTTCGGCTACTCGGAAGAGGAAATCCGAGTCATCGTCGAGGAGGCCGCCAGCCGCCAGACCTACGTCATGGCGCATTCCTATACCGCCGACGCGATCGAGCGCGCCATCCGCAATGGCGTGCGCACCATCGAGCACGGCAACCTGGTCGATGAGCGCGTGGCGCGCTTCATGGCCGAGAAGGGCGCGTTCGTGGTGCCGACGCTGGTGACCTACGAGGCCTTGGCAAACGAGGGCGCCGATTACGGCCTGCCGCCGGATTCCGTGGCCAAGATCGCCACGGTGCGCACCGCGGGCCTGCACTCGCTGGAAATCTACAAGAACGCGGGCGTGAAGATCGGCTACGGCTCGGATCTGCTGGGGCCGTCCCAGCGCCTGCAGAGCGACGAATTCCGGATCCGCCGCGAGGTGCTTTCCGCGCAGGAAGTGATCCAGTGCGCCACCACGACCGCCGCCGAAGTGCTGAACCAGGTCGGCCAGTTGGGCCGCATCCAGGAAGGCGCGCTGGCGGATGTGCTGCTGGTGGACGGCAATCCGTACCGTGATCTGTCGTGCCTGCTGGGGCAGGGCGAGCACATCGGCCTGATCATGAAGGGCGGCGTCATCGAACACAACGACCTGGGGGTGTAGGGGCCATGAGCGATCCCACGTTTTCGCAGTCTGAAGTTGGTGAAGAATCGCGCGACGTCAACGCCGCCAAAGGGTGGCATCCGCCCTCGGCGCCAGCGCCGCGCGACCGCGGCCTGGGACCGTTTCCGCGGCTGATCCTGCGCGGGGCCACGATCATCGATGGCACCGGCGCGCCGCCCTGGGGGCCGGTGGACATCGTGATCGAAAACGATCGCATCACCGCGCTGGTCAACGTGGGCACGCCGCACAAGGCCATTGACCCCAAACGCCGGCCCGGACCGGGCGACCACGAGATCGACTGCCACGGCAAGTTCGTAACCCCGGGCTTCGTGGACGCGCATGCGCATATCGGCACGCCTTATCACGCGATGAGCGGCATCGTGCCGCCGGCCGATTACATCTACAAGCTGTGGCTGGCGCATGGCGTCACCACCGTGCGCGAGATGGGCGCGATGGGGGGGCTGGGATGGACGATGGAGCAGCGCGAGCTGTCCGCCGCCAACAAGATTGCCGCCCCGCGCATGATCGTGCATTCCGTGTTTCCGGCGGTGAACGATCGCGTCAAGACCATCCACACGCCCGAGCAGGGCCGTGAATGGGTGCGCAAGCTGGCCGCGCGCGGCGCGGACGGCATCAAGTTCTTTGGCGCGCCGCCCGCCATCATGGAAGCGGCGCTGGACGAGGCGGCCAAGGTGGGCCTGCGCTCGGGCTGCCATCATGCACAGATGGCGGTAACGCGGGTCAACGCGCTGAAATCCGCGCGCTGGGGGCTGACCAGTTCCGAGCACTATTACGGGCTGCCCGAAGCCCTGTTCGAAGACCGCGTCGTGCAGTCCTTTCCCACGGACTACAACTACAGCGACGAGTATTACCGCTTTGCGGTGGCCGGCCAGACCTTCATGCAGGCCGCGCAACCGGGGTCGGCCAAGTGGCGCCAGGTCATGGACGAGTTCCTGGAACTGGGCCACACGTTCGTGCCCACCTTCAACATCTATGACGCCAACCGTGACCTGATGCGCGCGCGCCGCGCGGACTGGCATGACGAATACACGTGGAAGGCGGTATGGCGCTACTTCCAGCCGCAGCGCGGCGGCCATGGCGCCTATTGGTATCGCTGGAGCACCACCAACGAGATCGAGTGGAAGCAGAACTACCGGCTGTGGATGCAGTTCATCAACGAGTACAAAAACCTGGGTGGACGCGTGTGCGCGGGCAGCGATTCCGGCTTCATCTACCAGATCTACGGGTTCGGATTCGTTCGCGAACTGGAGCTGCTGCAGGAAGCGGGCTTTCATCCCATCGAGGTGTTGCGCGCGGCCACGTCGCATAGCGCCGCGTTGCTGGGCATCGATGACGACACGGGCTCCATCGATGTGCAGAAGCGCGCAGACCTCTTGATCCACGACCAGAACCCGCTGACCGACTTCAAGCTGCTGTTCGGCACCGGCGCCATGCGCCTGAACGACGACACCGCCAAGGTCGAATGGAAACGCTGCCTGCAGACCACCATCAAGTCCGGCGTCGTGTACGACACGGCGGAATTGCTGGCGGATGTGCGCGCCCTGGTGCGCGATAGCTGGGCCGAGGACCCGGACGGCGAGCGCCCGCCGACGGGCGGGGCGCCCGCGGGATCGCCGTGCGACACCGGTGAGGACGCCGCCTGATGGGCATTGACCTCTTCCTGTTGTGCGGCTTCCTCGGTAGCGGCAAGACCACGCTGCTGGTGGACTACCTGCGCGACCCGGACGCCAGCGACACCGGCGTGATCGTCAACGAGGCGGGCGAGATCGGCGTGGACGGGGCCATCGTCGCCAACGACAGCGATAACGTGCCGATGACCCTGATGGCCAATGGCTGCGTGTGCTGCTCGCTGCGAAGCGACCTGGTCTATACGCTGAGCGCGCTGCTGGACGCGCCCCGGCCCGAGGGCGCCGGTCCCTTGAAACGCGTCATCCTGGAATGCAGCGGCCTGTCGCGGCCCGGCCCGATCATCGCCTCGCTGGCGGACCCCGAACTGGCGAGCCGCGGCCTGCGGCTGACCGTGGTTTGCACCGACGACTGCGCGCGCGACCCTGATGCGCTGGCGCAGATGGACGAAGCCATGGCGCAGTTTGGCGCCGCCCATCGCATCGTGTTGACCAAGACCGACCTGCTGCC
>DALZRX010000370.1:0-4545 GCA_032015805.1 Achromobacter sp. | reverse complement strand
CCTGCGCCTGCACGGCCGAAGCCGGCAGCATCACGGCGGACACGGCGGTCAGGGCCAGCGCCGCGTGCACGGCAGCGGTAAGACGGGTCAGCCGGCATTGCGCGCCTCGGGCTGGTCGGGAGCCGCTTGCGCGGCCGGCGGGGTAGTAAGCCATGGTCGTCCTTTCGATCCAACAGGTATCGGCATCCGTGTGCCTATACAGACCATGACCCTCGTGAATTCAAAACCGGACAGCATTTTCAAAAAAAGTTTTCTGCGTACTGGAAATCGGCCGCGACACGACGGAAAGGGGCGTGTCATCCCGCCGCGCGGGTTCACGCCGGGGACGTGCGCGGCGCAATCGTGACCCAATAGGGCGTTCGATAGCGCACCCCCACGGGCAAGGTCGCGGGCAGCGCCGCCAGCACCGCGTCCGTGTCGTGCAACTGAAAGGCGCCGGAGATGCGCAGGTGCGCGATCTCGGGATCGCAACGCAAGATGCCCTGCCGGTAGCGCCCAAGTTCAGCCGCGAAGGCATCCAGCCGCAGCGCACTGGCGTACAGCACGCCGCGCAACCAGTCGCTGGCATGCGGGTCGGCCGGCGCCGGCGCCGCAATCCCGTCGGTCGACAAGCTGCTTTGCTCGCCGGCAGACACGCTGACGTAACGGCCCGGTTGCGCACCGCTGCTGACGCGCACGCTTCCTTCCTGCACGCTGAGCTGGCAGCGTTCACCCTGCTGGCGCACACAGAAGCGCGACGCCTGGGCTTCGATATCGCCCAGGCGCGTGCGAACGATGAAGGGCCGCGGGTGGCTGGCCGGATCCGCGACCGCGTGGACGGCGATTTCGCCGGCACGCAGGCGCAACAGGCGCGTCGCGTCGTCGAACAGCACATCCACGGCGCTGGACGTGTTCAGGTGCAACGTGGACCCGTCTGCCAGCATGACGTCGCGCCGCTCGCCCGCGGCGCTGCGGTAATCCGCGCTCCAGTCCAGCGGATCGGCGCGCCACGCGGCCCAGCCAACCGGCCCGGCCACGACCAGGGCCACCAGTGTTTTCAACGCGGCGCGACGGCTCTTGAGATCCGGACGATTCAGCGTGGCCATGCCCAGTGCCGACGGAATCAGCCCGAAGCGCGCATTCACGCGCTGGGCGCGCTGCCAGGCGTGCTCGTGCTCGGCCTTGCTGGCGCGCCACTGGTCGCACGCGTCGACGTCGGCGTCCGTTGCCCGGCCCGAGCTCAGGCGCATCAGCCAGCGCGCGGCCTCGCGCGCGACGTTGCGCTCGACGGCGGGCAGCTCGCCTGCCGGGTCGGCCGGCGCGCTCACATCACCGCCATGATGCATTGCTCGTACCCCTTGGTGATGTAGCGGTGCACGGTGCGCAGCGACACGTTGAGCTTTTCGGCGATCTCGCCATGGCTCATGCCCTCCAGTTGCGCCATCAGGAACGCCTGGCGGGCGGGCAGCGACAGCCCGGCGAGCATCTCTTCGATTTCCTGCAGCGTCTCCAGGATGATGAGACGCTGCTCGGCGGAGGGAGCGAGTGCCTCCGGCATCAGGGCCAGGGCCTCGAGGTAGGCCTGTTCCACCGAGCGGCGGCGGTGATGGTTCAGCAGCAGCCGCTTGGCGATGGTGGTCAGGTAGGCGCGCGGCTCGCGCAGCGCATCCAGCTCGTGCCGGTGGCGCAGCACCCGCACGAAGGTGTCCTGCGCAAGATCGGCGGCATCGAAACTGTTGCCCAGCTTGGCGCGAAGCCAGCCATGCAGCCATCCGTGATGGGCCCGGTACAGCATGTTGACGGCATCGCCCGAGGCGAGCACGGAATTCGGCACGGATGGCTCCCTGACTCACAACTACAAATAGAAATCAATCTCATTCTAAATGCAAAACCATGATTCTGGTCAAGTCCGCGCGTCGGCTTTGCGGAGATATCATGCGTACGATGACCGCCGCCTTCCGTGGCGCCGCTTTTTCTACAGGCTGACCACATGCTCTACGCCGTCCTGCAATTCGTCCACGTCATGGCCGTGATCCTCTGGGTGGGTGGCATGCTTTTCGCCCACTGTTTCCTGCGGCCGGCGGCCGCGAAGCTGGAACCGCCCGTTCGGCTGAAACTCATGGCATCGGTCCTGGGGCCCTTTCTGGACGCCGTGATGGCAGCCATCGCCTTGATCCTGCTGACCGGCGCCGGCATGATCGGCATGGCCGCCAGCCAGGCAGCGCAGACCGGCGGCGCCTTCTTCATGCCCCGGAGCTGGACGCTGATGGCCTCGGGCGGCATCGTCATGATGGCCATCTACGGGCACATCCGATTCGCCCTGTACAAGCGGCTGAACGCGGCCGTGACCGCGTCGGATTGGCCGGCAGGCGGCCAGGCCATGGGCGGCATCCGGCGCTGGGTCGGCGTGAACCTGCTGCTGGGCATCGCCATCGTCGCCGTCATCTTCTTGGGGTAGCGGGACAGCCGCCCCGGCCCGAACCCATCGGATTAGCGGCGGCTGGTATCGGAATTCTTCGCCCTGATGCAATACGGCGTACATCCGCGTTGGCCACACTGCGGATGACTCTCGCGGGTCACGTCCACGACAAAAGGGAAATCCCATGATCAAACGTGCATTGCATCTGGCCGCCTTCGGGCTCTTCGCCACCACCGCCGCCTCGCAGGCCGCCGCCATTGACAACAGCGCGCTCGACAAGCCCGAGTTCCGCGCACACAAGGCCACCTACGGCGTGGTGTACCGCCTGCCTGCCGAGGTGAACGCCGTCCTGGACGCGAAGATCAACGGCACGCTCAAGCAGGATCTCATCAAGCTGGGCCTGAAGACCGAGGCCGACACGCCGAATCTTCCCCACGTCACCGTGGTCCACATCCACAACGCCGACCCGCAGACGCCCGCCCGCATGCTGAAGGCGCTGCCCAAACCGCCCGCGCCGCTGCGCCTTACCCTCAAGACGTTCTACCCCACCGAAGCCGCCAAGGGCGCAGGACACCCGTGGTGGCTGGACCTGGGCGTGGTCAAGAGCGGCCAGGGCTTCGAGGACATGATGCGCTACAACACCGTGGCCACCGCCGCCCTCGCCCCCCTGCGCGACGGCCCGCTGCCGCGCGTGACGGGACCGGTCTACGCCAAGATGGGCGATGCCGGCAAGGACCTGGTGAAGACCGTGGGCGTGAGCGGCGTGAACGTCATGCGGGACGGCAAGGAAATGCGCGCGCACAACCCGCACACCACCTTGGTCTACAGCATGACGCCGTACGACGCGCGCCTGCAGGAAGCCATGAAGGCGGAATCCGACAAGTTCAACGCCGTGCTGCCCGATGGCATCGAAACCACGTTCAAGGACGTGTCGATCGTGGAAATCGGCTTCGCCGGCAACGTCGTGCGCGAGATCTATCGCGTCAGCCTGGAAGACGGGTCGGTGCTGGATGTGGCGTCGGGCAAACCCGCGGCAAAGTAGGGTTTAGGCTCGGGGGCTGAATATCGCCGCATGCTGCCAATCCGTGGCAGTATTGCGGCGTCCGTCTTTCGCTCGCCCCCATGTCCCGCACCGAACGCCTCCTGGACCTCCTCCAGACCCTGCGCCGCCACCGCCTGCCGGTCAGCGGGCATCGGCTCGCGGCTGAAATGGGCATCAGCCTGCGCACGCTGTATCGCGACATCGCCACCCTGCAATGCCAAGGCGCGGAAATCGAGGGCGAGCCGGGCGTGGGCTATGTGTTGCGGCCGGGCTTCATGCTGCCGCCGCTGATGTTCAGCACCGAAGAGATCGAGGCGCTGGTGCTGGGCACGCGCTGGGTGGCTCGCCGCTCGGACGAGCGCCTGGGCCTGGCCGCGCGCAACGCGCTGGCCAAGATCGGGGCGGTGCTGCCGCAGGAACTGCGCGACGAGCTCGATGCCATTCCGCTGCTGGTCGCTCCCAGCGCGGTGGCCGTGACGGACCGCGTCGACGTGGCGCTGATCCGCCAGGCGATCCGCGGCGAACAGAAGCTGGAAATCACTTACCGCGACGACAAGGGCACCGATTCCAACCGCGTGATCTGGCCCTTCGCGCTGGGTTTTTTCGACAGCGTGCGCCTGGTGATGGCGTGGTGCGAATTGCGCGGCGATTTCCGGCATTTCCGCACGGACCGCATCGCGACGCTGGCCGTTTCAGGCAGATACCCCAAGCGCCGGCACGTGCTCCTGAAGGAATGGCGCGCGCTTGACCACGAGGCGCGACGCACCTGACGTTACTACTGCCAAAAACTGACAGTACCCCTGCCTATCATGAGCGCGTCCCACCACCCTGGAGCGCATCATGTCAGACACCAATTTCGTCATCCTGTATGTGGAAAAGCCCGAAGCCAGCGCCGCGTTCTACAGCGCGCTGCTGCAGCGCAGGCCCGTCGAGGCCTCGCCGACATTCGCGCTATTCGCGCTCGACTCCGGGCTGATGCTGGGCTTGTGGTCGCGCTACACGGTGTCGCCGGCCGCGGCCGGACGGGGCGGCGCATCCGAGCTGGCATTCACCGTGGCTGACGCCGACGCGGTCAACCAGCGGCATGTGGACTGGAGCCTGCGCG
>DALZRX010000369.1:0-4561 GCA_032015805.1 Achromobacter sp. | reverse complement strand
TTATGGCGTCGACCCAAGTCCTTGCCGGGTTTCACGCGGTTGTCGCGCGGCTGCGGCACGCGCCCGAGTCGATCAAGGAAATCTACGTCGAGGCCTCGCGCCGCGACAAGCGCATGCAGACATTCATCGAGCAGGCCGAGCGCGCCGGCCGCCGTCTGCACCCGGTCCCCATGGAGCGTCTGGACGGCCTGGCGCGCGGCACCCGCCACCAGGGCGTCGTGGCGCTGGCAGACGAACGCCAGCTCGCGGTCGATGTGGACGAAGTGCTCGACGTGGTCGAGGGGCCGCCGCTGCTCCTGATTCTTGATGGCGTGACCGATCCGCACAACCTGGGCGCCTGCCTGCGCACGGCGGATGCCGCGGGCGTGCACGCGGTGATCGCCCCGCGCGACCGGGCTGTGGGATTGAACACCACCGTGCAACGCGTCGCCTGCGGCGCGGCGGACACGGTTCCGTACCTGATGGTGACCAACCTGGCGCGCACCATGCGCGGCCTGAAGGATCGCGGCGTGTGGCTCGTCGGCACGGACGATCAGGCCACCGACAGCATGCACAAGATCGACGCGCGCCAGCCGATGGCCTGGGTCATGGGCGCGGAAGGCGAGGGCATGCGCCGCCTGACGCGCGAGACCTGCGACCAGCTCGTGAACATCCCGATGCTGGGTTCGGTGGAAAGCCTGAACGTCAGCGTCGCCAGCGCCGTGTGCCTGTACGAGACCGTGCGCCAGCGCCAATCGTGATCCCTCCCGTCCCGTAGATTCCCTTCTTTCTTGCGTCAGCTCATCATGCACCAGAACGGCTTTACCACCACGATCCTCCATTCCGACCGCAATCAATCCGTCGAGCACGGAGCGGTGCACAAGCCGATGCATCCGTCGTCCGAATTTGCCTATGAAGACGCGCGCGAGCTGTCCGCCGTTTTCCAGGGCAAGGCGGGCTTCACGTACGCGCGCCAGGGCACGCCGACCACGACCGCGCTGGAAGCCAAGGTCAGTCAGATGGAAGGCGGCAAGGGCACGGTCAGCTTCTCGACCGGCATGGCTGCGCTGGCGGCGATCTTCACCACGCTGCTGCGCCGCGGAGATCACCTGGTGTCGAGCCAGTTCGTGTTCGGCAACACCAACAGCCTCTTCGGCACGCTGCAGGAACTGGGCGTGGACATCACCTTCGTGGATGCCACGGATTCTTCGCAGGTGCGCGCCGCGATCCAGCCCAACACGCGCATGGTCTTCACCGAAACCATCGCCAACCCGGGCACGCAGGTGGCCGACCTGGCCGTGATCGGCGAGATCTGCCGCGAGAAGGGGCTGGTGTACGTGGTGGACAACACGCTGACCTCGCCATGGATGTTCCGTCCCGCGTCGGTCGGCGCATCGCTGGTGATGAACTCGCTGTCCAAGTACATCGGCGGACATGGCAACGCACTGGGTGGCGCGGTGACCGATACCGGCCTGTACGACTGGGCTGGCAACGACAACATCTATGAAGCCTATCGCAAGGGGGCATCGACCAGTTGGGGGCTCACGCAGATCAAGAAGAAGGGGCTGCGCGACATGGGCGGCACCCTGGCCGCCGAGCCGGCGCACCGCATTGCAGTGGGCGCCGAGACGCTGGCCCTGCGCATGGCAAAGCATTGCGCCAACGCGCTGGCGCTGGCGCGCTTTCTTGAAGAGCATCCGGGCGTGGCAAAAGTGCATTACCCGGGTCTGGCCAGCCACCCCCAGCACGCGCGCGCGACCGCGCTGTTCGGCTCGCGCTTCGGCGGCCTGCTGGGCGTCGAGCTGGCGGATGGCGTCGATTGCTTCGACTTCCTCAATCGCCTGCGCGTCGTGCTGATGGCGACGCACCTGGGCGACACGCGCAGCCTGGCGCTGCCCGCGGCCCACACCATCTATTACGAAATGGGCGCGGAACGCCGCCAGCAGATGGGCATCGCGGACAGCCTGATCCGGGTGTCGGTCGGCATCGAGGACGAGGCCGATTTGCTGTTTGATTTCGATCAGGCACTCAATGGCTGCCTGAAGGGATAATGCGGCAGGCGCGGCGCTGCCCCGGTGGCGCCGCAACGCAATCGGGTAGGAACCCATGCTTATACAGATCGCAGAAGTCTTCACGCCGCAAGAGGCCGCCGAGATCCATCAGCGGCTCGACGCCGCTGATTGGGTCGACGGCAAGGTCACGGCGGGCTATCAGTCGGCCGAGGTCAAGCGCAACCGTCAACTGCCCGAGCAGCATCCCTTGGCGCAGGAGCTTGGCACGCTCATCCTGCAACGCCTGTCGGCAAACAATCTCTTCATGTCGGCCGCGTTGCCCCGCAAGATCTTTCCGCCGCTGTTCAACCGCTATGAAGGCGGCGAGGCCTTCGGTTATCACGTGGACAACGCCGTGCGCGGCATTGCCGGTACAGCCGAGCGCGTGCGCACCGACCTGTCCGCGACGTTGTTCTTTTCAGACCCGGACAGCTACGACGGCGGCGAACTCGTCATCGACGACACTTATGGTCCGCGCGCCGTGAAGCTGCCGGCCGGACACATGGTGCTGTATCCGGGAACCAGTCTGCACAAGGTCAATCCCGTAACGCGCGGCGCGCGTGTCAGTTCCTTCTTCTGGATGCAAAGCCTGGTCCGCGAAGACAGCCAGCGCGCGTTGCTGCTGGACATGGACGTTGCCATCCAGCGCTTGAACCAGGATGTGGCGGGTCATGCGTCGATCGTGCAGCTCACCGGTATTTATCACAATCTGCTGCGCCGCTGGGCCGACGTTTGATGAAGCTTAAAGTGTTTTTTCGGGGTGTCGCGCAAACCCCGAAATGCGCGTTTTTGTTTATTGCGAAAACGGCTAAAAGCTAGTATTGACGCGGGTTGCGGTGAGGTTTTCGCTTGACAGCCGCTCTACGCCAAGGCCTAATACACGTCTGCGTCGCTGACGGTTTGCAGGCAACAAGCCAGCAAAACCTAAGCGGCGCAGCAGTTTAAAAGTTGTGCTTTGCAGCGCAAGAAAAAAGTTTATCCACTGTCTGTTCGTCGTTTGCCTGGTCTCGCGTCCATTTGTGGCATCCATCCTGACGGCCATGAACTTCGCCCCCCCCGGCAGACTCCACACCTTGTGAGGGGTACACCTGCATGAACAAAACCGAACTCATCGATCACATCGCCAGCAAGGCCGATATCTCCAAGGCTGCAGCCGGCCGTTCGCTCGACGCCCTGATCGGTGCCGTGAAGACCACGCTGAAGAAGGGCGGTACGGTCACGCTGGTCGGTTTCGGCACGTTTGCCGTGTCGGCTCGCGCCGCGCGTACCGGCCGCAACCCGCGCACCGGCGAAACCATCAAGATCAAGAAGGCCAAGGTGCCGAAGTTCCGTCCGGGCAAGGCCCTGAAGGACGCCGTCAACTAATGGACGGCAGGCGATCGAGAGGCGCGCCGCGCCGCGATTTGCCCACAAGTACGCGGTCCGGTATACTCCGGCCCGCGTATTGCTTTTGAGTACCCCAAGTTGGCAGTTGTCCCCGCAAATACGGTCGGGCGGCTGCACTGAAATGGGTGCTTAGCTCAGTTGGTAGAGCGGCGCCTTTACACGGCGTAGGTCACAGGTTCGACCCCTGTAGCACCCACCAGAAGCACACGATATCGGCAAGGGATGCCCTGCATCAGTCCGAATCCGCATATAACCCGCACACGGTCACGTGGCGGGTTTTTTGTTTTGTGGCGCGTGTTTTCATACCCGTGAACCAAAGCGGTGGACACCGAACGATCAGTCACCGATCGAACAATCACCAAACGAACAATCACCAAACGCACAATCACCAAACGAACAATGCTGTGCGGAAGGCGTCCAGCGGTGCCGCTGGCTTAATTCGTAAAGTTTTTATTGATCGCGTATTGATCCCGGTCAGCAGTGTTACGCTGTTCCATTCGAAATACAACGTGCGAATCATTCGCATTTAAGATACTATGACGGGCTTGTACCGGTCAGCCGGCGCCGCCGTTTCATGCGCGCCGATTTCCTGGCTGTCCGGAAAAGTCAATGCACCCTGGCTGATTCATGCCTAGTCTTCAACCCGGTTGGAATTCTTCTTCGCGGTCTTCTTTTGGTATACGCGCAGGCGCTGGCCTGGCGGTCGTCGCGCTTCATGCGGCGGTGATCGGCGCTATCTTCATGGCACCGGAAAGTCGTCCTGAATTGGAGGAACCCGAGGCAATCATGGTGAGCGTGGTGGACGCCCCTGTCCCCCAGATCGCCAAAGCCGAACCCACTCCCGAGGTGCAGCAGCCGGTAATCGAGACGCCGCCCGAGCCGCAACCCGAGATCGAGCCCGAACCCGAACCGGAGCCCGAGCCGGAATTGAAACCGGAACCGGAACCCGAGCCTGAGCCGGTGGTTGAAAAACCGCCAATGCCCGCGCCCAAGCCCCCACCGCCCAAACCCAAGCCGAAGCCCAAGCCCAAGCCTCAGCCCAAGCAGGAAGTCAAGCCTGAGCCGAAGCCCGAAACGCCGCCGCAGCAGACGCCGCCCAGCGGCGCGCCGGAAGGCACGCAGGCGCCGCAGGGGCCGACGCAGGG
>DALZRX010000368.1:0-4564 GCA_032015805.1 Achromobacter sp. | reverse complement strand
GCCCGAGACCTCGCGCGGGTGCTTCAGGTATTCGACGAACAGGCGGTTGGGGCGGGAGTCGTACTCGATGATGAAGGGCGGCGTCGCCACTTCCAGAAAAGCCAGCAAGACGAACGCGACCAGATACCAGACAGCGGTCACGCTGGCTGCGGCAGGGATGTGGCCGAACAGCGGAGACAGCACGGCCGGCAGCGCCGCCAGCACAGCGATCTGGTGCGCGTCGATGCGCAGCCCGCGCAGCAGCAGCGGCGCAAGCCCACCGGCATTGCGAACGCGCTGCCACTGCCAAAGCGCGAACGCCAACCGGCTGAGCGTCAGCAGCGCGAACGCTGCCAACACAAAAATCAAGGTCGAATGCCGCATCGGGCCTCCAGGTAATCCTGCTGTCCGCCCGGCGCGGGCAGATTTGGGTATTTGGCATTGGAACCGCGCCGGCGTCAAAAATTCAGCGAATGCGGGGGATCCCGCCGTTTCTGGCTGCCTCAGTCATCTCTTTTTGTAACGGCCCCCACGTCGAACCGGCACGGCACTTGCTGTGCAGTCCCGTGGACACCAGCCTCGGGCTGGTGCCAGCCGGCGCGACCCACCGGAAAAATCCGTTCACATTGTGGCGCCGTCCCGTCCGACCGCCGCTGCAAGCCGCGATACCCTTGGGTGGTGATTCCGGCCGGTGGTGACGGGCGGGCAGTAAAGCCAAGGATAGTAACCATGACGCGCACAAGAAAAATAGCGATCGGGATTGTAGGGGCCATTGCCCTGTTGGTGGCGGTATTGGTGATCGTGGTCGCCACTTTTGACTGGAATCGTGCCAAGCCCATGATCAATGAACGGGCCACTGATGCGATCGGCCGCCCCTTTGCCATCAATGGCGACCTGAGCGTGCGCTGGGCGCGGGAGGAAGGCGAGGGAGGGTGGCGCGCCTGGGTGCCGTGGCCGCGCGTGGTCGCCAACGACATCACGATCGCCAATACCGAGTGGGGCAAGGCGCCTCACTTCGCGACGCTCAAGCGCGGGGAATTCAGCCTGTCGCCCTTGCCGCTGCTGGCCCAGAGAGTCGTCATTCGCCACATACAGTTGACCGAGCCCGCCGCCGATCTGGAACGCCTGGCCGATGGCCGCGCCAACTGGGTCTTCACGCTTCCGGAGTCGGGTGAGCCGTCGCCGTGGGTCCTGGACATCAATGAAATCGGCTTCGACAAGGGACGCGTCGGATACGTCGACGAAGTGCTCAAGGCCGACCTGACAGCGCTGGTCGATCCGCTGGGCAAGCCCGTGCCGTTTGCGGAAGTGGCGGGCAAATCCTTTGTGCCCGAGGATGGCGCGGCGCCTGCGCCGCGCGACTACTTGTTCGGGTGGAAGGTTGACGGCAAGTACAAGGGGTTGCCGACCAAGGGCGAGGGCAAGTTCGGCGGCATGTTGGCCATGCAGGATCCCAAGCAGCCGTTCCCCTTGCAGGCGGACGTGGCCATCGGCGGCACGCGGGCATCGGTCGCGGGCACGCTGACCGACCCCGTGAATCTAGGCGCACTCGACCTGCACCTGAAGCTGTCGGGGGCTTCCATGTCTCAGCTCTATCCGCTGACCGGCGTGACGCTGCCTGACACGCCGCCCTACAGCACCGACGGCCATCTTGTGGCCAAGCTGCAGAATCCGGGCGGCGCGGTGTTCGACTACAAGAAATTCAACGGCAAGGTTGGCGACAGCGATCTGCATGGGGATATCTCGTTTTCCCTCGCCGCGCCCCGGCCGAAGCTGACCGGGAAACTGTCGTCCAAACTCCTGCAAATGGCCGACCTGGGCCCGCTGGTCGGTGTGCCGTCCGGCGGCGGTCCGAAGGCGGCCACGGACAAATCCAAGGACGCGCCCGCCAAGCCCAAGGGCGGCAAGGTCCTGCCCACGCAGGAATTCCGCACGGACCGCTGGCGCGACATGGATGCGGACGTATCACTGGATGGCGCGCGCATCGTCCACGACAGCAAGCTGCCGTTGTCCAACCTGTCCGTGCACGTCATCCTGCAGGACGGCAAGCTCACGTTGGATCCGCTGCGTTTCGGCATGGCCGGCGGAACCATCAACGCCACGGCACGCCTGGACGGATCGACCACGCCGCTCACCGGCCGCATCGACATGCATGCGCGCAAGCTGCAGCTCAAGCAGCTCTTTCCCTCCGCGGAAGCCATGCAGAAGACGCTGGGCGAGCTGAACGGCGACCTGGCGATCAGCGGCGCGGGCAATTCCGTGGCCGCCTTGCTTGGCACGGCGACGGGCGACGTGAAGATGCTGGTGAACGATGGCGTGATCAGCCGCAGCCTGATGGAGCTGGCGGGGTTGAACGTGGCCAATTACGTGGTCTCCAAGCTGTTCGGCGACGACGAAGTGGAGATCAATTGCGGCGCGGCGGACCTGGAGTTGAAGCGCGGGGTCATCACGCCGCGGGTTTTTGTTTTCGATACCGACAACGCGTTGATCACCATCACCGGCTCGGCCAGCTTCAAGGACGAGACCATGGATCTGGATATCGAACCGGACAGCAAGGGGTTCCGCATCTTCTCGCTGCGGTCGCCGTTGTATGTGCGCGGCACGTTCGGGTCACCCGACGTGGGCGTGCACGTCGCGCCGCTGGCCGCGCGCGGCGCGGGCATGGTGGCGTTGGGCGTGCTGTTGACGCCAGCGGCGGGGCTGCTGGCGCTGATCGCGCCCAGCTCCAATGACGAAAATGCCTGCGGACCGTTGCTCGAGCAGATGCGCAAGCCGCCCAAGGCGCCGCCGCCGCCGAAAGGTAAATAAACGGCACGGTCGTACACCTGACGTGCGGGCGGCGGCCTGGCGTCAGGCGGCTCGCCCGGGCCGCTTAGGCTTGATGAATACTCAGGGCGAAGTCACCAGCTTGAAGCCGCCCGGCGCGGCATCGTTCGCCGCGCAGACCGCATCCCGTCCGCGGTTCTTGGCGTAATAGAGCGCCTGGTCTGCACGCTGAAGCACGGCTTCCAGGGTTGCGCCATGTTCCGGATGGTGCGCCACGCCCGCCGAAATGGTGATGGGGGCGGGAAGCGGCGTCGACTCGTTGGAGGCCAGCCGGGTGCGCAGGCGCTGTGCAATCGTCAGGGCCGCCGTCATGCTGGCGCCCGGCAACAGCATCACGAATTCTTCGCCGCCCGTGCGCGCCAGCACGTCGCCGCTGCGGGACCCTTCACGCATTACTTCCGACAACGCCTGCAAGGCCTTGTCGCCCGCGGCGTGGCCGTAGCGGTCGTTGATGCGCTTGAAGTGATCGATGTCCACGGCCACGATCGCCACCGGGGCCCCTTCGGATTCCAGCAGCGTCAACGCCTCGTCCAGCCCGCGCCGGTTCAAAAGCCTGGTCAGCGTGTCTGTCGTGTTTTCGCGGCGCAGGTCCGTCAGCTTGTGGTGAAGCGACGCCAGTCCCATCAGCAGTGCGCGCTTGAGTTGTGCGGCTTCGAAGTACCAGGAGCGCACGCTGCGGATGCGGTCCGCGGTGTCCGGGTCCTGCATGCGTTTTGCGATGCTGGCCATCTGACCTAGCGGACGCGCGATCCACCGCGACAGCAGCCAGATCAACACCACGGAAATCAGCAGCAGGGGCAGGGTGTTGCGAGCGGTGGCCAGAAGCAGCTCGCCCAGCGGCTGCAGCGTGCTTGCGATCGGGCGCTGGGCGATGATGCTCCAGCCCGTGCTGGGCACGGGCGCGTAGCCGGTCAGCATCTCGTTGCCCGAGCCGTCGGTAATACGCTTCTCGCCAGTTTCGCCGCGCCGGGCCGACGCGATCATCTCATTGTCCGGCGCGGTCTTGCCGAGCTGGCTGCGGTCGGGGTGGTAGATCAGCGTGCCATTGCGATCGATGACGTAGAGGACCGAATCGTCGCGGTAGAAATGCTGATCCAGCAGCCGGTTCAGCACGTTGTCTTCGTGCAGATAAAGCGATCCCGCTATAAAGCCCAGATAGCGGTAGTCGCGCGAAAAGATCGGCTGGGTGTAGAGGATCTGCCAGCGCCCGTTGCTTGCCCGGAACGGTTCACTGATCGTGGGCTGCCGGGTCGCGAGCGCCTCCTTGACGGCATCGCTGACCAGTTGATGGCCGAGCAGTTGCGGATAGGACGTCGACACGGCAAGCACCTTGCCCTGCGGCGACGCCACAAATGTGGAATTGAAATGGCCAAGCTGCTGTTCCAGGCGCCGCGTCTCGGCCGTCATCTGCTCCGGTTGGCTTTCCATGTCGGCAAGGACGTCCGCGCTGTACGCCAGGTAGCGCCGTATGTCGTTGAGCAGGCTGTCGGTGGTGACCGCAAGCTTGGATGCGTAGACCCGATTCACTTCGAGCGCGTTGCGCAGCAGCAGACCGCGCTGCACCAGATAGCTGGCGTGCAGGCCGCCCGCCAGCACCACAACGACCGACAGCAGGCTGATCCACAGGATGAGATGCCGCAGGTCGACACGGAACATATCGGTGTCCGTCAGTTGCGGGCGCGGCCCGGGGGGACGCCGGAGGGGGGCGCGGCGTCGCCGGCAAGCGCGATGCCGGGCGCCACCATCTGGGCACGCTCCA